>JBCCZF010000179.1:0-6187 GCA_039188035.1 Bacteroidota bacterium
AAAGGAAAAAACTCCTCCTTTTTGCCAAAAACCATAACGCTATCCAAGCCGTTCAGCGGTGAAAATCGCAGGGGAATTTTGCTGTATGCGGGTTTTATGGAAACGAACGGCGCATCCATAATAAGCAGTTAACATAAAATCCATAAAATTAACCTTTGATTTAAGCCAAAATCTTTGATTTGGTCTAACTTCCAAATCCAAACCAATCAAAATGACTAAATTAAACAAAACCATCACTTTAGCACTAGGGATTTTCCTTACCACGGTCTCGGCACAAAAGGAAACTTCGGCCTTTGATCATATATTGACCTCTGACAAAAAGCCTTGGACAAACAAGCCCTTTTTCAACGACCCGGCCAATTTTCGGTTTGCCATTGTCAGTGACCGCACCGGTGGGCACAGACCGGGCGTATTTTCCAAAGGGATTGAAAAAATAAATATGCTCTATCCCGAATTTGTGATGAGCGTGGGCGACCTAATCGAAGGCTATACCAAGGACAATACCCTAATTGATGAACAGTGGGCCGAATTTGATGGGATGCTGGATTCGCTCTCCACCAAGTTTTTCTACGTGGCGGGAAACCATGATTACTCCAACACGGTAATGGCCCAGCAGTGGAGAAAGCGTTTCGGTGCCGCGTACTATTCCTTTATCTATAAAGATGTACTTTTTCTCATTCTTAACAGCAACGATGGCGATGGGGTGCTTATGGGCAAAGACCAGCTTGAATTTGCCAAAAAAACCATTGCGCAAAATACCACTGTACGCTGGACGCTGGTCTTTGTTCATCATCCTATGTGGGCCTATGCCGGGGCCAATGGTTTTAATGAAATAGAAACAGCTTTAAAAGGCAGGGATTATACCGTTTTTGCCGGACATAACCACAGGTACATGCATGAGGTGCGTAATGATCAAAACCATTATGTGTTGGCGACTACCGGAGGCGGTAGTAGGCTTAGGGGCCCCAAGTTCGGAGAATTCGATGAAATTGCTTGGGTAACCATGACCCAAGATGGGCCTAAATTGGCCAATTTGGCTTTGTCTGGTGTTATCAAGGACGACATAAGCACTACGGAAACCAAGGAAATGGCCACGGCGCTCCTGCACGCATCCGACTTCAAACCTTTGGTCATGACCAAGGGGAATCAAAGAAAGGTGCTTTTATCGCTTACGAACGACTCCGATACACCCCTTTATTTTAGGGGAAAGCTGTACCATCATCATCAAATTACCGTTGATTCCTCCCGGTTCAACATGGTGATTCCTCCGAAAAGCGCGCAGCAGTTGACCCTAAGGACAATGCCATTGAACCATACAAAACCCTTGGATTGGGATCCCTTGGAACTGGAGTGGAAAATGGGCTATGAAACCGCCTTTATGGAACCTGATTTCAGCTTAAGCGGTACTGAGGTCATGGACCTAAATGCCTCTCGGCCCGCGATTGCGTTAAGCGAACAGGATATCTTCATAAACAAACTCGTCATTAACGCTCAAAACCCCTATAAAAATGTGCAGTTGCACTACGGCCTAGATGAAACTTGGCCCAATGCACAGGCTCCTCTTTTTAACACACCCATTGCGTTGGATAAATCTACAACCGTAAAGGTAATTGCCACTGATAATGAGGGTTTTGAAAGCGCGGTAGTCGAAAAAAAATACCACAGACAAAAACCGGTAAAAGCGGTACGGCCCAAAAGCCTAAAAAAAGGAATTGCCTATAGTTATTACGAGGGCCATTTTGACCAAGTACCCAACTTTGCCACCTTAAATCCAGTGAACACGGGGGTCGCACAAGAATTAGACCCGGATAAGATTTCGCAACGCTTGGATCACTTTGCGATTCAGTACACCGGTTTTGTCCAAGTTCCCGAAACGGGGGTATATACCTTTTATCTACGTTCGGACGATGGAGCCAAACTTTATGTGAACAATACTTTAGTGGTGGACAATGACGGATCACATAGTGCCTCCACCAAAACGGGTATGATCGCCATTAAAAAGGGATGGCATCCCTTGAAAATAGGGTATTTCGAAGATTTTCTGGGAGAAAGTCTTCAACTCCATTATGAGGGGCCCGATGTGGAGCGAAAACCCGTTTTACTTTGGCATTGAATCTCCACTGCTATTACGATAAAGTCGCTTCTCTTCTATTTACTTTGAAAGGAGAAGTAAGACCAAGGAAAGAAGGGCATCCAAAAAAGTCTTTTTTAGCACTGTTTTCAGGTTGGGCCTATTGAAACCATTTTATGAAAATCAACAAGTAGTGTTCTTTTAGTAGGCTCAATTTGACATTCCAACGAACTTTTTAGATGCCCCCTAAACCTTTACGGCATTTTAACCGCAAAATTGGTTTGGTCATTCCTTAAGGGCTACCACAAAACCTTCTTCGTCCTGTAGCGTGGCCTTGCCCAATAATTCGCCGATGGTAAAGGTGGCATTTTCCATTTGGGCATTGGAATAGTTTACCGCATAGGTGTCGTTTTCGTCACTCCAGGTAAACGTAGTGGTAAAATTGAGGTCGCCATCCGTAGACTCCTTATAGGTTCCGGTATAGTCCTCATTAAACTGCCAAACGTCCCGATTGGTAATTTCCGCTCCTTCGTTGATGGATACGATAGATTCGGAAACCCAGATGCCCTCAATGCCACTAACAGGGGATTCGGCATCATTGGAACATGCGACTAGGACGACCATCGTACTAATCAAAAGAAATAAGTAGGTTTTTTGCATAAGAATATGGGATTAGGTTTAAAACAATCAAACGGGTACCGCTTTGCAGATAACGGGACTGTCAAAATTGTTATTGTAAGAATATTCTTATTTTCGATAAACTTCACAAGTGCGAAAAAGACAAAAAAGGAGGGAAAAAAGGTAAAATTTAAGGCGATTAAAACGCTATAAATGTGTTTTTTAGAGGTATAATTTCTTTACGTTTTCATGCGATGAAGTATCGATTCCTTTTTCTGGCCCTCCTTATCCCCCTTTTTTATGTAAACGCTCAAGACCCAAGTCCAAAAGTGCCCCAATGGAGTACCTATGAAATTCCTTTATCGGGCATTGGGAGCTATGTAAATCCCTATACAGATGTTGCCGTTTGGGCCGTTTTTAGCAGCGAGGGCAACGAGGTCATTAAAAGGCCGGCCTTCTGGGATGGAGGTTCTTCCTGGAAGGTTCGTTTTTGTCCTCCCGATTCTTCAAGCACCTGGAAATGGGAGACGTTTGCCACGAATCCGTTGGACAAGGGATTACACGGGCGAAAAGGAAGCCTCCGGTCCATACCCCGTTCCAAAACGGGCCATCTTCTGGACCATGGTCTACTAAAAATGAGTCCAGGATATCGCAATGCCATGCACCACTCGGGCCAATCCTTTTTGGTGGTCGGGGATACGCCTTGGGCCATGCCATTTAGAGCCACTAGGGAACAGGTAAAACGCTATGCCAAAGACCGACAAAAGAAAGGCTTCAATACGGCCCTAATGATGACCATACAACCGGATACCCGAGCCGAGGGGCCCAACGAACGGGATACCGATCAAGGGTTTAAAAGGGGGTTTCGGGATTTGGCGGAAGGGCATATCAACCTAATGAACCCGGACTACTTTCAATATTATGATGATATAGTCCAAATCCTCCTTGACCACGACATCGTACCGGTGTATCAACCTGTTTTCCATGGCTATGGGTGGAAAGGGAAAAAGGTTTTGGGCACCCATGTGGATCCCGTTGAGTACGAGCGTTACGTAAAATACCTCTTGGCCCGTTACGGGAGTTATCCCGCCTTTTGGTTATTGGGAGCGGACCACCATGGCCAAGATCCGGGGGTTAGGGAAAGTGGGGAAATGTTAGAGGAATGGGACAGTTATCGCCAGCCTACAGGACTCCATTACAGCCCTTGTGACGACTATGTTGCGGAGTGGGCCAAGAACAACCCGGACAAGCACTGTCTGCATTACAACAAATCCTTCCAGGATAAGGACTGGTTGGATTTCCAATGGGCACAGACCGGGCATGGTGGCCTTCATCTTTATCATAAGGTAGCACGCATGTACGACAATTTGCCCACCAAGGCCTCTTCCAATGGGGAGCCTACCTATGAGGGCATGAATGCCGGGGCTAACGGATTGGGCTGGTGGCAGGGCGAAGAGGCTTGGATGCAATTGATGCATGGAGGAACCATGGGCGCGGTCTACGGTGCGGCCAGCCTTTGGCAATGGAAGGTGTCCCCGGATGAGGAGGGCTGGCCCGCTTGGACGGACCAACCGCTTTCCTGGGAAGGCGCTATGCAGATTGAAGGCTCCCAATATGTGGGGCTCATTGGTAAAATTTTAAAGGGGATCGACCTAAAAGATATTGAAAAACGATGGGATCTTGCACAGGGCAGACCGCTATTGGCCAAGGAGGGCGAATGCTACATTGCGTATTTGGGCAATGGAGGAAGAATCCGGATTTCCAAGGTGCCCAAAAACCTGGAATATCGTTGGGTAAATCCCAAAACAGGGGAAACAAAAAGTTCGGGAAAGGTAACAAAGACCTCCTTTAGGGGCCCTGACGATAGTCCATGGGTACTTATCATACAGTAAAACCCCGGGAGCAACTATTAACCGCTATTTCTCAAGGTTTTTAAAGTTCCTTTTTTGCCCATCCCTTGATTCGTGGTCCCCAAATCCATCCTTTTTCCCAGATACACCAAGTAATAGCCTTTCTGAACCCCCTTCATTTCCATGCTAAAGGATGGGATGATTTCCAATTCGCCCGTATCCGTCTTCAGGAATATGGGAATAACATTCTCATCCGCCATCGTCTGTTCAATAAGGGATTCAAAATGGTTCTGGTCGCGTAGTGGGATTTCGTGAATGCCGGGATGCTTCTGGCTAACCTCCATCAAACGGATATAATCGTCCGTATGGGAAAAAAGACCTTCTTTGGGATTGTTCCCGGGGTCATTCATTTCATCCGCACTGACGAGGCGGAACGCCCCATTCTCCCCAAACTGTTTCTGGAACCTTTCAATGGCATAGGTATTAATGTCCAAGTTCCCGGTTAGGGCCATTAAATAGCCTACATCGCTCAATTCAATATTATCCTCCAGATTATCTGAAAAGATATCTATGGTAAGGGCTTCAAGGCCAAGTTTCTTGGCTTTTTCCACATTGCCCTGGTTGTTGTCTATCAACACCACATGCCTATTGTTTTTCGACAGGTATTCCCCGATCAAGCGCGAAAACTTGGAAGCCCCCACAATGAGGATACCTTCGGACTTGGTCAGGAACACACCAACGATTTTGGCAAAAAAGCGAGCGGTGGTCGCATTGAGAAGTACAGTGCCTAAAACAATGGTAAATACCAAAGGCGTAATGTACTCGGCTCCCGGTTCCCCTTTTTGAAGTAATTTGGAGCCAAATAACGAGGCAATACCCGCCGCCACAATCCCTCGCGGACCCACCCAACCGATAAAGAGTTTCTCGTTCAACTTTAAATTAGACCCTGAGGCACTCAAGAACACGCCCAAGGGCCGTATCAGGAATACAATCACCAGAAAGAGCAAAGCGGTTTTCCAATTGTAGATCAAGGCCAGGTCATCGATATTAATGTTGGCCGCCAGGAGGATAAAAAGGATTGAAATCAAAAGCACACTCAACGATTCCTTAAAGTAGAGCAGCTCCTTTAGATTGGGTAGGTCCATATTGCCCATGACCATGCCCATGACCACCACGGCCAAGAGCCCGGATTCGTGGGCAAAAACGTCCGATTCCACAAATACCAGCAAGACCACGGAAAGGGAGACCACATTCAACAAATAGTGTGGAATAAAGCGCTGCTTAATGGCAAAGGCAAGTCCATGGGCAAAAGTGAAGCCAAAGGTAAACCCGAACAATAGGATTTTCCCGAACTCGATCAAGGCTGTCTTTGTAAAGGCCTGTCCCTCGCCGACACTAATAAATTCGAACACCAAAACAGCCACCAAGGCCCCAATGGGATCGATTAAAATCCCTTCCCATTTAAGAATAGCGGATAAGTCCTTGCGCAGCGGAATATTTCGCAGAATAGGGGTAATTACCGTAGGTCCAGTAACAATAATAAGGGCGGAGAACAAAAAGGAGATTTGCCAACTAAGCCCAAAAATATAATGGGCCGCCATTCCGGCGCCAACGAAGGTGACCAAGCTGATTACCTTGGGCAGCTTGG
>JBCCZF010000180.1:0-6156 GCA_039188035.1 Bacteroidota bacterium
CATCCGGGCACAAAACCATCAATTTTCACTTCAATCAAAAAAGTTTAAATCACTTCAATGGAAGAATAGGCCCTTATAAAATCCTAGAGGAAAAAAGAATGTAAGACTACAAAAAAACCCGCTCTTTCAGCGGGTTTTTTTATAATTCAATTTGTGCCGTGTTATTCTATGCCCCACTCCTTCAAAGAGGCTTCGTTCATTTGTACATATTGGTCGTTGCCCCTTGCCTTAGCAGCCTTTATGGAATTTTTGGCAGCCGAAATGGCCCCTTTCATATCACCCAACTTTTCGTATATCAAGGATTGACGCCTGCTCATCCAAAAAGCCTCCGGGTTCATGGAAACGGCCTTATCGATCCATTCCTTGGCCTGCTTCATATCTTTTCCTTCCTCAAAATAATACGATGCCGCAGCATAGTAATCGTTCGCGGTAGGCCCACCCAGAACGGCATCAATGCTTTTTTGGGCCTTCATGGCGGTTGGAACATCAATCGTTACTCCTACATAGCTGTTTTCCCAGGTAAGGACCAATTCGGCCGAATTGTTGTTTAAGTCGCCAAACGTAATCGTAAAAGTTTCTACGCTAAAGGGCAGTTCCCTAACCGGTGCCATAACCCGGGCCGCAACTTTGCCCTCATCCCAGTTTCTAGGGGTTCCACCCCCATCGGTATCCGTGTAGAGGATAATCTCCCAGTTTTGCTTTCCGGGTTTGGTAAAAATGGAATAGGTTCCCGCCGCTACGGCCTTGCCCCCTATTTGGACATCATCGCTAAAGCTGACGAGGGTATAGGCATTGGCCCCTGTACGCCACAATTCGTCATAGGGAACCAGACCTCCAAAAATGGTACGCCCCCGCATGGAAGGTCTCGAGTATTCGACGGTAATATCAGTAAGTCCTACCTTCTGTTCCAATTTGGAGAAGGGGCTGGGAGCAGGAGCCTTTACCTGGGCCTGTACACCCCAAGAAAATGTAGCTAGAAAAGCAACAATAAGTAATTTTTTCATCGTAATTAGGTTTTTGAGTTTAAACAAAACTAATTATAAACCTAGGGGCCGGTTGTTAAGGAAGTCCTAAATGTAATCCAAGGCCCCTGGAGATTGTTTTGAAATGTGTGACCCGAATTTTTACAGCTCATTTGGGATACATCATGAGGCACAATAGAGCGCAAGCCATGGCCAGCCAGAAAAATGAAAAGGCATAGCCCCAGTTACAGTTTTCCCGAGCTATCGGGATTAACAAAATAAGACGTAAGAAGAGGCGTAAAAAATTTGACCCATTTAAAAAAGGTCTCTTAGTCCTTAAAAAAAGCCTTGGTTCTCCGTTCCCCCTGCAGGTATACCGTAAGGTAATAGTAGGACGGACCAAGTGCCGAAACATCAATGGAAAAATCTTCCAATTCCATTTGTGTTCCCGTTTGAAGACGTTTGCCCGTAACATCAAAAATGGCATACCCTATGGGGACTTCATCAGTTCCCAAACGAAAGCCCAATTGACGGGAACCCAAGGGCCGAAATACAATATAGGTACCTTTTTCCCATAATCCATCCGGACTCCCATCCCCGGTACTCCCACCGTTATCCGGATTGCCTACTTCTCCACCATTTTCTTGAGTTTCAGAAAAGAAAAATAGACGAGAGGCAAGCTCGATTGGTGGAAAATTAATGGAAACTGCCTCCGAAGAAAAAAAATAGGAATTGGAGGCAACATGGGTTATGCCTTCGATTTGCGCTAAACCAATATCCAAATCGATTTTTTGTATCGTACCATCAAAGGGGGAATCTGCACTAAAACCTTCCATCTTGACCAAAAAGGGAACCAAAGTCCCTGAATAGGCCGTTGCATAAATGATACCACTTTCCTGATTGTACGTAGCTCCGGTAAGCACCCCCCCTACCGCATAACTTCCCAGACTGATGGCCTCATAGGTTCCCGGAACCTTGGGAACCGCATAGGCAATCGTCCCTTGGGAAACCCATTGCTTGGTGAATACCACGAGTTGATCTCCAAAAACGATAAGGGCTTCCGCATCCCAATCACTGTTGCCCATATCCGTGAAATCCTCTTGTTCCGGATAGCTAAAATGGATAGCTTCCGCCTCAACCTGGTCGCTGGAGCGGTAGGCCGCCTTAGAAACCCGATAAATGGTGAGGTCGCGTCGTGTACCCTGGTTATTCCCAAAATCCCCGATATAGATGTACTCTGCGTCCTGGGCAATGTCCTCCCAATCCACATTTTGTGCATTGCCAAGGACAACCTCGCGCGCCACTTGCAGGGACACTGTATCCAGTTCGTATAAGCGGGCCTCGTTTCCAGAATCGCCATGGGTGACCAACCGTCCATCGAGAAAAACAAGTCCGGACGACTCGGAAACCACATCAGGAAGGTTTCCTACAACATCTATCGTATTCTGGGCGAACAGAAGATGGGCGTACAACAAGAGACCAATATTTAAACCCTTGATTCCCAATACTAATTTTAAATCAAACGTACAAAAAAAACAGGTCTTCGTTCTTTGACCCCCTTTATCCGACAAACGGCTGGCAAATACTTTGGCTTTTATTAATTGTTTAACCTTTTAATATTTTTGTTAAACAATTTTGAATTTATATTTGTACAAACCAAAAGCATGAAGCTCTACCAACTGCATTCCCGGCAAATTTTGCCCATTACCCAGGAAGAAGCCTGGAACTTCTTATCCAACCCGGCCAATCTTCAAAAAATCACGCCCTCCCATATGGGGTTCCATATTTTATCAGGAGCCGATAGGCCAATGTTTCCCGGACAGATCATCCAATACAAGGTGTCCCCCTTTCCCGGATATACGACCAAATGGGTTACCGAAATTACCCATGTGGTTCAGGGCCAATACTTTGTGGACGAACAACGTTTTGGACCCTATGCCCTCTGGCATCACAAACATTTTCTAAAATCTGTGGGGCAAGGTGTGGAAATGGAAGATATCATCGATTATAAAATCCCCTTGGGCATTTTAGGCCAATGGGCGCACCCCTTACTGGTAAAGAAACAATTGCGGACTATTTTTGAATATCGGGAGAAAAAATTGATTGAATTATTCGGTACGGTTCAGGACAGCCCCAGGATACTCGAGCTTAAATCCATTTGAGAATGAGGAAGAATGTACTTTTAATAGGGGGATCTCGCGGTATTGGGCGGGCCATGGCCCAACAATTGCCTTCAGATAATCAGGTTTATGTGGCTTCACGAACCCCAGGGGAAGCACTGCACAATGTGACCCATATCCCTTTTGACGTAAGCCGGGAAAACCTTGACTTGAACCTACTTCCGGATGTTATACATGGTTTTGCCTATTGTCCCGGAAGTATACAACTTAGGCCCTTTAAGAGGCTTGGCCTGGATACCTTTAAGGAAGAAATGGATCTTAATTTCTTTGGTCTCGTGAAGGTGGCTCAACAAATTATTTCTAGAATGGCGGATGGTGGCAGCATGGTTTTCTTTAGTACGGTTGCCACAACCAAAGGCATGGCCTTCCACACCAGTATCGCTGCGGCCAAAGGGGCTATAGAAGGTTTTGCCAAGGCCCTGGCGGCGGAATACGCCCCAAAGCTCCGTGTGAACGTAATTGCCCCATCCCTGGTAGATACCCCATTGGCCGAACGTCTCTTGAACAATCCCAAGAAAAGGGAAACCATGGCGGAAAGACACCCCCTTAAACGTATTGGCGAAGCAAACGATATTGCCCATTTAGCGGTATTTTTGCTAAGTTCCCAAAGCACGTGGATTTCCGGTCAGGTATTGGGGGTAGATGGCGGAATGTCCACTTTGCACATGGGCTAGGGAAGTCTTTTTCCCAAAAACACCAAGTAGATGAATAAAAAAATTTCTGTTTTTTGGTTTCGAAGGGATTTGCGATTAACGGATAACCGAGGGTTTTGGGAAGCGCTCAAAGGTGATTTCCCCGTACTTCCTATTTTTATTTTCGACCCGGAAATACTGGATAAACTTCCTAGGGACGATGCGCGGGTCTCCTTTATCCACCAACTACTTCAAAACATAAGAAAGGAATTGCAGGAGCATCAAGGAAGTTCCTTGGCCCTGTACCATGGAAGTCCGGAAAACGTGTTCAAAAAGCTCATAAAAAAGCATGCTATTGACCGTGTCTATGCCAATCACGACTACGAACCTTATGCAAAATCACGGGACGAATCCATTGGCAGGTTATTGCATAGGCATGCCATTGATTTTAAGACCTTCAAGGACCAGGTAATCTTTGAGAAGGAGGAGGTCCTCAAGGATAATGGCGCGCCTTATGTAGTGTACACTCCCTATATGAAAAGATGGCGGGAGCGGTTGATTCACAAAGGGCACCTGGACCGCTACCCCTCGGAGCAGTATCTCCACAAACTGGTAAAAGGAACCGACATGCCTCACCTGTCCCTTTCGGATATGGACTTTGTACCGGCATCTGTACACGTGCGGCCCTACCACCTAAATCCATCTTTTATCCAAGACTACGAGGCTACTCGAAATTTCCCTGCCAATGAAAATGGCACTTCGCGACTGGGCCCCCATTTGCGATTTGGAACGATCTCAATACGCGAATTAGTCCAAAAAGCAGTGGCGGAAGAGAACCAGGTATTCTTAAATGAGTTAATATGGCGGGAGTTCTTTATGCAGATCCTTTGGCATTTTCCCCATACCGGACATAAAGCCTTTAAACCCAAATACGACCGCATTTTTTGGAGAAACGAGGAAGCGGAATTCGAAAAATGGAAAAGGGGCCAAACGGGTTATGAATTGGTGGATGCCGGGATGCGGGAACTAGGGCAGACCGGGTACATGCATAATAGGGTGCGTATGCTTGTAGCTAGTTTTTTATGCAAACACCTGCTTATTGATTGGCGTTGGGGCGAAGCCTATTTTGCCGAAAAATTGTTGGACTATGAAATGAGCAGCAATGTGGGCAATTGGCAATGGGCCGCTGGAAGCGGAGTGGATGCCGCCCCTTATTTCCGGATATTTAATCCGATGACCCAGGCCATAAAATTTGACAAGGAAAAATCGTATATTAACCAATGGGTTCCCGAGCATGCTACCGCCACATATCCGGAAAAAATGGTAGATCACAAAGAGGCCCGGGAACGCTGCCTTAGGGTCTATAAAGAGGCCGTAGGCTAATACTTTGAAATTATGGATTACGTACTAATGGATAATACCGAAGCCAAACAATATGAAATCCATGTGGATGGCAGGGTACCCCGCATAGAATACATCAAGGCACAGGACAAGATTTATCTTACCCATACCGAGGTGCCCAAAGGATTGGAAGGCAGAGGCATAGGCTCATCCCTGGTAAAACTGGTTCTCGAGGATGTTGCAAAAAAGGGCTTGACCTTGGTTCCGCTATGTCCCTTCGTGGCCCTTTACTTAAAGCGCCATCCAGAATGGAAAAAATTAGTGCTAAAAGGAATTAATATCGGTTAATTATGTTCGGATTCTTCAAAAAGAAATCTGAAGTTGAAAAGCTTCAGGAAAAATATCGAAAAGTAATGCAAGAGGCCTTTGCCCTTTCCAAAAGTAATCGGTCCGCCAGTGATGCCAAATATGCGGAGGCAGATGCTATTCAAAAGGAAATAGAAGCTTTAACGCAATAAGTTGTAGATTCCAAATAGCAAAATACCAAAACGATCCAAAATATCTGGATTTGGTATTTGACTTCCAAAATTTGAAACATATCCAATGGGTACGATGATTAAAGAAATCTTCCCCCTGGGTTTTCCCTGGAAAACCCAAGATCCCTTTTTATTCTGTGTCTACCACCTGGACCACTACCCCAAAGGCAAGGAAGATATGTCTCCTGTCGCTACATTGGAGGGTAGGAATCTAGGCAACGATTTTACCTTAAAAGAGGGATGGCGCATGTACCACGGGCACACCGTGCCCGGCTTTCCCGCACATCCCCATAGAGGCTTTGAGACCGTGACCATTGTAAATCGAGGATTTTGTGACCATTCGGATTCGCTGGGAGCGGCCGGTCGTTTTGGGCAAGGTGATGCACAATGGATGACCGCGGGCAGAGGCGTACAACACTCGGAAATGTTCCCCTTACTTTCTATGGACCAAGAAAATCCCTTGGAGCTTTTTCAAATTTGGCTGAATTTACCCCAGGCCCAAAAG
>JBCCZF010000181.1:0-6117 GCA_039188035.1 Bacteroidota bacterium
ACATGCGGGGCGGGGCTCTGGAAGTAGGCAAGGCCGCCACAACTTCCTTTGTCTGGACCAGCGTTATAATAGTTTTGCTCAACTATATTTTAACGCAATTACTTTTAGGCGGATGATTCTAGTTGACGATATACATAAGTCTTTTGGTGACGCGCACATCCTTAAGGGCATCTCTACGCATTTTGAAAAGGGAAAGACCAATCTCATCATTGGGCAGAGCGGATCCGGGAAAACCGTCTTTATGAAATGTCTTTTGGGCCTTTTTGCACCAGATCAGGGTGCCATAAGTTATAATGGACAGGTATACTCGCAGTTGTCCCGTGGGGAACAAAGCAATCTTAGACAGGAAATGGGCATGGTATTCCAGGGGAGTGCCCTTTTTGATTCCATGACCGTAGAGGGAAATGTGCGGTTTCCACTGGAAATGTTTACCAAACAGTCGCCTTCCGAAATGGAGGATCGCGTGGATTTTGTACTGAAACGGGTGAACCTGATAGACGCCCACCACAAATATCCTTCGGAGATTTCAGGAGGTATGCAAAAAAGGGTCGCCATTGCCCGTGCCATTGTTATGAACCCCAAATACCTTTTCTGCGACGAACCCAACTCCGGGCTCGATCCCAAAACGGCCATTCTAATCGATAACCTCATCCAGGAAATTACCCAAGAATACGAAATCACCACGGTAGTCAATACCCATGATATGAACTCGGTCATGGAAATCGGGGAACAGATTATCTTCCTAAAAAATGGTTTCAAGGAATGGGAAGGAACCAACAAGGAGATTTTTAAAACCGATAACGAGGCCGTTACCAATTTTGTCTATTCCTCAGAACTTTTCAAGAAAGTGCGGCAAATGTATATTGAGGAACGAAACTAGGTTCAAAGTTCCAAGTTCCATTTTGCCAAATTTCTAAATTGATGGATTGCTTCATTTCCACATTGATCAAACTACTTCCCTACTTCCCGGAGTTGAATGTTCTTGTTCTGCAATCGTAGTTTTAACCAATCCGTCAGTTTTTTGGCATCTGTTCGCTTTTGATTGGCCGAAGTGCCTTTTTTCCAGAGTACCTCAAATATGGGAATGGTATCCGTCTTGTTAAAATCGGTGCGTATGGTCTGTGAAAAACCCATGGAAACCAGGCGCTCATAATTCGTCTTGGCCTCGGCGCTTATGGCCTTAAAGGGAATCTGTCCATTGGTCATTTGTTTCAATCGATTTACCTCGGACTCCAACAACTGTATTTTTTCGTCCTTCCCCAGTAAAGCCGCCTTTTGGGACTCATAGAGTTCGTTCACGTACTTTAGCTGATCCATTTCTTCGTTGCGGGAGCCCTGTATTATGCGCAACTCGGCTTCCTTAAGTTTGGAAAACTCGTTTTTCTGGGTCTTCCAAGTGGCAATGACATTGTCCGGGACGGTTTCGTTCCCCATGAACACGAGCTCAATGGAAGGCTGTTCCCCATGGTTGAACTCAATATCGGTAAAATCTTCAAGGAACCTTCCTTCTCCCGAGAATTTATAAGGAACGATCTTATCGTCTATAAATTGATTGGCCTGCTTCTTGAACAAGGATTCCTGAAAGACGTCATAGAAGGTAAATCCTGCTGGAACCATGACCAAAATGGCGATTACGGAAGCTATACGGGAAATGAATCTACGCCGCTTCGAATTCACATAGCGTACCATGGGAAAACGAAGCACCTTGAGCACCAAGAAGGTAGCCAACGCAATGAAAATGGTATTGATAATAAAGAGGTACATGGCCCCCCAGGCGTATCCCCAATTGCCAATTGCCAGACCAAATCCCACAGTACATAAGGGCGGCATAAGGGCCGTGGCTATGGCAACCCCAAAGATTACGGATGCCATTGTCCCCTTTTTGGCCCGGGCGATTACCAAGGCCAATCCCCCGAAAAAGGCTATAAATACATCCCTGATATCCGGTGCGGTACGCGCCAAAAGTTCGGACGACTCATCGCGAAGCGGAAAAAACCGGAAAAAGAGATAGGCGGTAAGTACGCTAAGAACCACCATAACTGCAAAATTCTTTAGGGAACGACGCAAGGTATCAATGTCATTGATGGCCACGGACATGCCTATACCCAGAATAGGGCCCATAAGCGGGGAGATAAGCATGGCCCCGATCACCACGGCGGTAGAATTGGCATTTAGCCCCACGGAGGCAATAAAGATGGAACAGATCAAAATCCAGGAGGTATGTCCCTTAAAGGGAATATCGGCTATAATGGCTTCTTTGGTGGCTTCCTGATCTGTATTGTTGCGAATATCCAGCAATTCCAGTACAAACTTACGCGTACTGCCCAATAATCCCTGGAAATCCTTTTTCATCTCATCCCCATGATCCTGCGGCTTTTCAAATGGGGTATTATGGGTTGGGTCTGTATTTTCCGCCATACTTATGTAAACTTATTACCAAAGGTATCCTTTACCTTTTCCAGTACTTTTTTTATGTCCTGCTCCTTGGCCTTTGGGTAGAGCAATAACACATCTTCCTTGTCCACGATAATGTAATCGTGCAAACCCTCTATAACCACCACCTTGCCCTTGACACCCCTAATCATATTGCCCGAGGCGTCCTGCGCCAAGACCCTACTGTTCACAACGACGTTCTTGTCTCCATCCTTGTGCAATTTATCATATAAGGAACCCCAGGTGCCCAGATCATTCCAGTCAAAGGAAGCCGGAAGAACATAAATGGAAGGGGAAAGTTCCAAAATGGCATAGTCTATGGAAATATTTTCCGACCTGGGGTAGGTTGCATCAATAAAATCCTTTTCCTCCGAGGTATTGAAACAGGACATTCCTCCAGAAAGGAGTTCGTACAAATCCTTTCTATATCGCTTGAAGGCATCTACTATGGTGTGGGCACTCCAGATAAAAATTCCGGCATTCCACAAAAAATTACCCTTGGCCAAGAATTCTTTAGCTTTGTCGAACGTCGGTTTTTCCTGGAACTGCCTCACTTTCTTTAGTGGTTCCCCACCTTGCCCATCAAACTCGATATATCCAAAACCCGTGTTGGGAAAGGTGGGTACAATGCCCAGGGTACAAAGCACTTCTTCTTTTGTGCAACGCTCAAAACACTTCACCACATCCCGGGCAAAAGCCGCTTCATCCTCGATCCAGTGATCGCTAGGCGCCACGACCATTACCGCATTAGGGTCTTTTTTTTGAATCTTGAGGGCCGCGTAGAGAATGCAGGGGGCCGTATTGCGCATGGCAGGTTCCAAAACCACTTGATCTTGGGTAATCCCGGGCAGCTGCTCCAGGACCAGATCGTTGTACCGCGCATTCGTAAGTATGAGTATGTTTTCCTTGGGAATAAAGGTACTAAGCCGCTTAAAGGTCCTTTGAATAAGGGTATCCCCACTACCCAGCATATCGTGGAACTGTTTGGGATAGTTAGATGTGCTTACAGGCCAGAACCGGGAACCCACTCCCCCCGCCATCAATACCGCATAATAGTTTTTGCTCATTTAGTGCTATTTTCCCTGGTAAAGCCTTTCCGGTGGTCTTAGGTATATTTCAATGGATCAAACAAACTTCTGCATTGGGTTGAAACAAATATACCTTTCCCGTGGCCAGCTCTACACATTCGTACCGTTTTATCCGTTTATTGCCCTTTTTAAACATTTTTCCGTTGTAGATACGGAACACACTTCCCAAAGGTAACTGAAAAATATAGGTTTTATTTTCATGGTCGGGGTCAAACTGCTTTAGGGCAATAGCCAATTGGGCATCCGTATCGCTGCTGGCTTTGGGATTCTTAAAGTGCCTGGCCAGAAGGGGCAGCAAGCGCGAAGGAAAAATCTCTGGCCGCAAAAAAGGAAGCATTAGACGTTGAAACGTCCTTTTCCACTCGAGCCCATGCGGTTTTATGGCCCTTCCATATTTTTCAAAGGCCACCAAGTGGGCCATTTCATGAACAAGGGTAATTAAAAAACGATATTTATTCAAGGAGGCGTTAACGGTAATTTGATGCAATCCATTGGGCAAACGCCTATAATCCCCATGGCGGGTGACTCTTTTTCCGACGATTTTTAAGTGCACCCCATTATCCCTTATCAACCTTGTGCAAGGGTCTACCGCCATTTCGGGAAGATATTTTACGAGAATCTTATCCATTGATGTATAAATAGGAGGCGATACCCATCGGGAACCTTTGTGAAATCACCTGGTGCACCATATGTACTTCGATAGATTAACCCGTAAGGAGACCGCTAAAAACTCGCGAACCACTGGAATCGGGTAATTCAATTTTTTAAGATTCCCTCAATGTCCGGCTTAAAGTAATTGGGCCCCTTTAGCACCTTGCCATCTTCCCTATAGATGGGTTTTCCGTCGGCACCCAATTTGCTCATATTGCTACGTTGGATCTCATCGAAGACCTCCTCGATCTTGTATTGCATCCCGTGCTCCAATATGGTTCCGCACAAAATATAGAGCATGTCCCCCAGGGCATCTGCTACCTCGTTCATATCCCCATTATTGGCCGCCTCCAGATATTCCCGATTTTCCTCATCCATGAGGTTAAATCGCAATACATTTTTAGAGCGGCCCAAATTGGCCCGAATTTCCTGGGAAACCCCCAAACCAAAAGACTTGTGGAAACGTTCCACGGCTGCTATCTTATTTTTCATCTATAAAAATTTTAATACCACAATCCAGGATTTCTTCAAAACGGCAAAGGGCGGTGAAATTGTTTTACCCCAATAGGATCAAGTGGCACAAAACTTGTCCTGGAATTTACGCACCACTCCAATTTCTTTGTGTTAGTTTTGCCCAAAAATACGGTTTATGTTCAGCAGCGGACAAATTGCATTTAGCCTAGTTTTCATCATTTTATTCACCATTGTTATCCTATTGGCGTATAGAAAGGATAAAAAATGGCATTTGCGGAACTACAAAGGAGTCAGGTGGGTGGCTTTGGCTTTTCTGATATTCATAATAATCCTTTTCTGCATTAAGTTTTTGCTTAAAAATTAACAATAAAATTACGTTCACAATAAAAATTACCTTTCCCACAACAATTCACAGATTTTATGCGTACCATATACCAAACCAGTTAATTTTGCGTTAACTAAAAAAAAAGGGGCAACAAAATGACTATTTTCCTAACTATACTTTTTGTTTTGATAGGCATTAATGCGCTTATGATGATTTTGAGCGTAAACAGTGTGCGACAACGATTCCAAAAGTCAGGGAAACCCAATCCAAAACGTCCTTTGGGCACTAAGATTTATCCCTTTGACCTGATACCTTCCAAGTATAAGAAAGCCGTTTAGTTTTTTACCTTTGGGCATGAAACAGCTTCTTCTTGTTTTTTTGGGAGGGGGTTTGGGAAGCATGCTCAGGTATTGGATCTCCAAATCCTTCAATCCCTATTTTTCAAATTTTTTCTTGGGTACCTTTCTAGTAAATGTACTGGGAAGCCTCCTTATTGGCTTTATCCTAGGACTCTCCCTAAAAGGCGACTATTTGGGGCAAAACCAGACCCTCTTGCTTGCCACGGGTTTTTGCGGTGGTTTTACCACGTTCTCGGCATTTGCCTTTGAAAAACATACCTTGCTCATTTCCGGTGCGTTTCCCCAGTTCCTGCTATACCTTCTAGCCAGTGTAATTGTGGGCCTTTTGGCCGTTGCCCTGGGATTTTGGTTTACCCGATGGTTTTGAACTTTCTTGTAAACAAGGACAAAAAGCCACCTATAGAAACACAATGCCCAACCCTCTTTACTGGTACCCTTAGGCTTGGGCATGCCATCGATCCATCCCTTAAACTACAATTTCATTTTTTGCAATTCCTCCAAGAATACCACTTTGTTAGAGAACCCGCGAATACGTCAAAAATCCCAAACTACCGACTTCCATACGCCCTGCAGACATAAATTCGGCAACGGAATTCCTCTTTGACCTGTTCCGTTTTGATGTCTATTTCCGCCGTATCAAACAACCTAAACCCTTAACATTTTGGCAACTTCCCTTAAGATATCCATACCTTTAAACTAATAGTGGGCAAACTCCTAGGATTTAAAAATATTTATCTTTTTAAATAAAAAATCAAATATTTTTCAGTATTTTAATAAATTTTGTAAT
>JBCCZF010000182.1:0-6108 GCA_039188035.1 Bacteroidota bacterium
CCGCAATTTCCAATAGCAACCGTTATAGACAATAGGTTCTATAAGTTGCTGGGAACGCACCACCTCCCAATAACGCTGGGATTCGGTAGCTACGGTGTTGACTTCCCCCGCTTCATTGACCCCGTCCCCTATAACGCCGGTCTCCCTTCCGGGCAACGTCATTTTATGCAACCCATGGCGCACGGCGTTGAAATTGGTACCGGATATCATATCGTTGCCCAACCTAAAGTCGATTAAAAAGGATAGGTTGAAATCCTTATACCTAAAGGTATTGGTAATCCCTCCAATGTAATTCGGCAAGGCACTTCCAAACAATACGATATCTTCTGTCCGGAGGGGCCTTCCATCCGCGGCAAAGACCTGTCTTCCCTGATCGTCCCTTCGGAACCCGAACCCGGCCAACTGGCCCATCTCCTCGCCAACGACCTGATATAGGAAACCGTTAAAAACATGACGGCCCACCACAATCTGTTCCCCTTTAGTATCGGTCAATAGGCTTATGACCTTAGTTTTATTGTAGGCCATATTGAAGGATGCCTCCCATTGAAAATCCTCGGTTTGTATGGGTATTCCACTTAATAAAAGTTCCAGCCCGTCGTTCCGGCTTTCGCCACTATTGATCAGTTGGTTTACGAATCCGGAGGAATTGGAAATCTGGGCAGTAACAATTTGATCAAAGGTATTCTTGCGGTAAACGGCCATATCCAGACGGAGCCTGTTTTGCAAGAACCGAAGATCCAAACCGAACTCGATTTCCTTGACCCTCATTGGTTTAAGATCCGGATTGGGGAGTACATTGCCCTGTGCACCCGCCACCGGGCTGGCAACGCCCTCAGGGGTGGGGAAAAGATTGGGATTTATGGTATAGAACAGTTGGTCCGAGAAGGGTTGTACGTCCGTATCGCTGCCAACCTCCGCATAAGCGGCCCTCACCTTACCAAAGCTAAGCCAATCCAGCTCTAAGACATTTGAAAAAATATAACTTCCGGTAACTGAGGGATAGAGTATGCTCCTATTTTCGGGGGACAGGGTGGAAAACCAGTCGTTCCTTAGGGTGGCATTAAGATAATAGGTGTCCCTGTAGGACAGGTCGAGGGCCCCATACAACGAATTTACCCCTCGGGTAAAACGACTAAAGGTGGGATCCTTGATTCTGGCATTGGCCACGGTATAGAGGTCCCGTATGGCAAAGTCCGTGCCCACTACCCGGTTCAACTGAATTTTCTGCTCCATAAGATTGCCCCCTAAATTCGCGTCTAGGCCAAAATCCCCGAATTGCTTGGTGGCGGTAAAAAGAAAATCCAAATTGGTCTCCCTAAATCTTCTGGATTCCTGGGTATAACGGCCATTGACAAACCCTTCCGGCGCAGGGCCCCTCGAGGCCTGCCCGGTGGGGTAGTTGTTATAGTCCTGGTCTCTTGACCAATAATCCTGCCCTACCCTACCTTGTAGGGAGAGCCAGGGCAAAATGGTATACCGTAAGGCCACATTCCCAAAGATGCGGTCCCTTTCAATATTGTTAAACTGTTCGGACAAGGTAAAGTACGGATTGGTCCTGTTCCGGAAACGGGAATAGACGAATTCGTTTCCGTTTTCGTTAAACTTGTTCTCGTCCAACAAATCCAAGGGCATGGAATTGGCCATATTATAAAGTGCAACGGGAATGGTATTGTCCTGTTGGGCCACGTTGGGCGGATTGGTATTCTGCTCATTGGAATAATTGACACTGGCCGTAACATTGAATTTTTCGGTTAGGTCATAGTTGAGGCCAAGATTTACGGTCCTTCGCCGAAACTCGTTGTTGGGGGTAATGCCTTCACTGGACAAATTGGAAAGGGAAAGGTTGAAACCACCATTCTCTCCCCCACCGGATATGCCCACGGAATTGGTAACATCCAGACCATCCCGATAAAATTTCCGAATCCTGTCAAATTGGGGTACATAAGGAACTTCTATCCCATCAAACAGAATTTGTGTCATCCCAGGCTCAAATCGCTCCCCGAAGGACCATTGGCCCGATGTAGGGTTCGCGGAGGTAGGCCTTACCCCATTTTCCCCTTGTCCGTACTCATATTGGTAATCCGTAAAATCCAGAGGGGTCTGGTTTACCACGTTGAGGTTGTAGGTTACCCCAATACCCTGCCCCTGGCCCCGGGTCTTGGTTGTAATTATAATAACCCCATCCTTGGCCCTGGCCCCATAAAGGGCTGCGGCGGCGGCACCTTTTAGGATGGTCATGTTTTCAATATCGTCAGGGTTTATACTGGAAAAACCGTCTCCCCCGTCGGCGGTAATACCACCGCCATTGGTCCCTGGTTCATTGCCCGTACTATTGGGATTTGTCCCAAAATTGGTATTGTCTATAGGCACTCCGTTAACCACGATCAAGGGGGTATTGGTTCCCCCCAAGGAAGATTGGCCCCGCAACCTCACCTTGGTGGAGCCGCCCGGACCCGTTCCCAAAGAGGCAACATTCACACCTGCCACCTTGCCCTGGAGCGTTTGCATGAAGTTGGTGGTACGGTTTTCGGTCAAATCGTCCCCGTCTACCTTGGAAACTGCATAGCCTAACTTACGGGCATCTTTCCTAATCCCCAAGGCCGTGATGACCACTTCATCCAACTCTTCGGAGCTTTCCTCCAAAACAACATCGAGCTCCGTGGACTGCCCTACGGAAATCTCCTTTTTGGCGTACCCTAGACCACTAAATACCAATACGGGGTCATTCCCGGTAAGGACAATGGTATAATCCCCATCAAAATCAGTGGCTGCACCATTGCTAGTCCCTTTTTCCACCACAGCCACTCCGGGTATGGGGGAACCATTGGTGTCGGTAACGGTTCCGCTTACCGTTTGCTGAAAGTCCGGTTCGGCTTCCTTCGCGACCACCTGCAATGTTGGAGGTCTTTTGGTTAAGATGATCTGGCGGCCATAGACCTCATACGTGGTCCAGGTTCCCTCAAAAAGATCATTAAGTACATTATTCAAGGACTCTTGCCTGTAGTTTACACTAACCTGGCGCTTGTAATCTACCTGGTCATCGTTATAAAGAATCTTAAACTCGGTAAGTAATTCTATCCGCTTTAATACCGTTTCTACGCTTACGTTCTTGAGTTTAAGGGTAATCTTTGTATTTGTCGTCTCATGGATCTCGCCCTGAGCTTGAAAAAAGGTTACAACAAGAAAGTATAAGGCAAGTTTCATTTTTTGGCGCAACGTCATGGGGTAAGGAAATAGCTTCCCTGCCCCCTTCATTGGGATTTTCATATCTTTGTTAAAATTTAGATGGTTAACGTTAGTTTAAATACATGCTAAGTTTTTCGGGGGATGTAGCCGCATTCCCCGATTTTTATAGCCCTAGTCTTTACTTTTCCTTTTTGTCATAGGCAGTGGTTTTTTTAGGTTCCTCAATTATGATGTGGGTATCATCCTGCATCCGAAAATCCAGGGGGTAACTTTTTTTAAAGGCTTCCAGAATATCGGTTATGGTCTCCGTATCGAAGCTCGCCGTAAAACGAACCCCTTCCAGCGCCTTGTTCTTGTTTAGTATCGTAATGTCGTAATTGCGTTCCAATCTTTTTAGGATTTCCTTAAAGGGCATATGACTAAAAATCACCTTTCCGTCCATCCATCCCGTATATAAACTAGTATCTACTTCATCGAAGACCATATCCTTTGTTCCTTTTTGAAAGGTGGCCATGAATCCCGGGGTCAGGATTTCCTTGGCCTGGGCATCCAGGTCTTCGTCTTTTCGGAAAAAACCTACGGATCCTTCCACCAGAACGGTCTTGACCCCCACGTCCTCCTTGTAGGCCGATAGATTAAACTGGGTACCCAGCACCTTTATGTTCAATCCTTCCGCTTTTACCACAAAAGGTTGCCCATTGTCCTTGGCGACATCAAAGAACGCCTCTCCCTCTAGAAATACCAGTCTTTTTTTTCCCTTGACAAATTGTGCGGGATAACGGAGGGTACTTCCCGAGTTAAGGTGCACCTTTGATCCATCCGATAGTATTAGCATAAATCGCTTGCCAAAAGGAACATTCAAGGTGTTATAGACCAAACGTTTCCCCTTGGAGGTGCGATGATAAATCAACTGATTGCCGTTTTGCAATCCGATCCGTTCCCCTTCGTTGTCCAAAATGGAGGAATTGTCCTGTCCAGAAAGAACCTTGACCCTACCATCCTCCAACTCCAAGGTGACCCGATCTTCTCCTCCGGGCTTGGAGGGAATCACGCCTTGATTCGGTGCCCCTTCCTTGTAAAGTGCTCCCAAAACAAGGAAAAACAGTGCAATCGCGGCATATTTTAGCAATTTGGCCATCTTACCCCTCCGGAAGCTACGCTTGTCCCGTTGAATGCGTTGTAACAATTGTTTTTTGGCCTTGTCCGAATCGTACTTACCCATGGTATAGCTAATTGCGTAATTGGTCCTTATAAAAGACCTAAACTTTCTTTGATTGTCTTTTTTTTCCAACCATGAAATAAGATGATCCAGTTCCCCTGAGGAAATGGATCGAGTAAGGTATTTGATTATGATTCCTTCTATATAGGGCATATTCCAGGGTACATAATCTCTACGGATTAAAAACTAAAGACCCTAAACATTTTTGTACTATTTTTATATATTGTACAAAATTTGGCGTACAAAATTTCATTTATCGATTTTTTAAATGATTGTTTTTAATAATAATACAACTTTGATACAGTCCTTAAAGGATGGGGATGAAAGGGCCTATACCTTCCTGGTAGACAGGTACCATCACGATTTATGTGTATATGCCAACAGTTTGGTAAACGATCGAGGTGTGGCGGAGGATATTGTGCAAAATGTATTTATCCGTACTTGGGAAAGACGTAAAAATTTAAATCCGTCCTACAGTCTTAAAAGCTTTTTATACAAGGCCGCCTATAATGAATTTATCGATCAATACAGGAAGCGAAAGTCCGTGATGGCCATAGAGAAAATCTATATCCAGGAATTGGATCGGACGGTAACCCGGGACGACGCCTTTTTTGAAAAACTGGTAGTACGGCTTCAACAAGAAATCCAGAACCTGCCCCCTACGTGCAAAGACATTTTTTTGATGAGCAAAAGGGAAGGTCTTAGCAATATGGAGATTGCGGAATATCTCGACGTTTCCAAAAAAACCATTGAATATCATATGACACGGGCATTTTCCATTTTACGGAAACGAATCAGCAATGATATTGAACCGATTCTGTTTCTACTTTTTAGCCGTCCGGCTCTAAAGAAGGGATCATGACCATGCCAAACGGCAGCATGTGCTACCACCCAAACATTTATGGCCTGGACACCCTTTTATGGTTGTATAGGCAACCCGTTATAACGGGTTGCCATAGCCCCTAGTACAACCCATCCCTGAACTGTTCTTTTTCATTATTTTTGACGGAATATAGTTATTCTAACCCTATTGCAATGAAATTGCATTCTTTTGTGCTTCTGAGCCTATTCCTGGCTTGCAACTCCACCCAAAAGCCATTGGCAAGGAACCAAGATCCACAGGCTGTAAATACGGCAATAGATCCCCTTCCCTTTTCCCGCACCATAACTGCCGAAGAACTTAAGGAACACTTGTACACCTATGCCTCCGATGAATTTGAGGGTAGGGAAACGGGACAGCCCGGACAGAAGAAAGCAGCAAACTACTTGAAGAAGGCCTATCAAAAATTAGGTATCCCTGCGGCAAGGGGTGGTGATGATTACTTTCAGGACGTACCTTTGGAAATAGGACAAATACCGTCGGGAAGCATCTTCGTGAACGGAACGGAATATCCCCTCGGCGATGATGTACTTAGCTTTTCGGCCGCAGAAGGGGATTATTCGGAAGTGGTCTATTTGGGCTATGGTATTGACACAAAAGTGTATTCGGATTACAATCGGGTAGATGTACAGGACAAACTGGTTCTTGTGAAGGCCGGGGAACCTCGGAATGCCGATGGGAGTTTCGTGGTTTCGGGCACTTCGGAAAAATCCGTATGGAGCAATCCTTCCGAGGCCTTTGGCAAACGTTTGAAGGCGGCGTCAAAACATGGGGCCAAGGGCATGCTCTATTACGACCAAAACAATTTTAATCGGTTCAAAAG
>JBCCZF010000183.1:0-6064 GCA_039188035.1 Bacteroidota bacterium
GGCATCGGTAGCATCATCACCGGCCTCTTTTGCGCTGTTTAACGCATCCTGTCCAGCTTCTTTGGCATCATTGGCCATTTTTTCTGCACCCTCTTTCATGTCGTTGCCCATTTCCTTGGCTTTATCCATGGCGTCCTGGCCCATTTCTTTGGCACCGTCCACCATGTTTTCTGCGCCTTCCTTCATATCCTGACCCATTTCAGCGGTCTTGTCCATGGCGTCCTGGCCCATTTCCTTCATGTCTTCTCCCATTTCCTCCATGGCCTCCCCGGTCCTGTCCGCAGCTTCTTTCGCCTTATCGGAAGTTTCCCTACAAGAAGTAACACTCAATGCAAGGGCCAATGTAAATAATACACTTAGAAATACTCTTTTCATGATTTTAATTTTTGTTTCAAGTTAATGCTGTGCTTTAAACGCGTAAATATAAGCAAATTATGACAATTTGGCGCATAAAAAGGAGACAATGTAAGATTTTGGAGGCAGTTTTCAATTTACATGTCGAACTTAAATCCAATCAAAATCCTTAATTTTGCAGCCTTAAAATATGGAATAACAGCCATTTATTTATGAAGTTTTCCGAATACAAGGGATTGGATTTGCCCAAGCTGGCCGAGGAAGTGTTGGACTATTGGAAGGCGAATGCCATTTTTGAAAAAAGCATTTCCTACCGTGACGGCGCCTCCAGCTTTGTTTTTTACGAAGGTCCTCCCTCCGCCAATGGGATGCCCGGTATACACCATGTTATGGCCCGTACCATAAAGGATATCTTTCCCCGATATAAAACCATGAAGGGCTTTCAGGTAAAACGCAAAGCGGGATGGGATACGCATGGGCTGCCCGTAGAGCTTGGCGTAGAAAAGGAACTGGGGATTACCAAGGAAGACATCGGGGTAAAAATATCCGTGGAGGAATATAATGCGGCTTGTAGAAAGGCCGTAATGCGCTATACGGATGTATGGAACAACATGACCGAGAAAATCGGATATTGGGTAGATATGGACGCCCCGTATATTACCTATACCTCCAAGTATATGGAGTCCGTTTGGTGGTTGCTGAAGGAAATTTACGATAAAGGCCTTATTTACAAAGGGTATACTATCCAACCCTATTCCCCAAAAGCAGGTACCGGGTTAAGTTCCCATGAACTTAACCAGCCAGGTACGTATCAAGATATTACCGATACTACGGTCACGGCCCAATTTGAAGTTACTGACCCGGAGGCTATTTGGAGGGCTTTTGGATATGATCCCCCCAAGCGGGAACCTTCTGAAATCCCGGTCTTTTTTCTGGCCTGGACCACCACGCCTTGGACACTTCCGAGCAATACGGCACTTACCGTTGGAAAAAAAATAAACTATGTACTGGTACGTACCTTTAACCAATACACATTTGAACCTATCTATGTGGTTCTGGCCAAAGCGTTGGTAGCCAAACAATTTGGAGCGAAGTTTTTTGAAACGGGATCGGAGAACGACTTTGCCAATTTCATATCGGGAAATACAAAAATACCCTATCGCATTGTGGCCGATAGCCTTGGGGAGGATTTGTTGGGGGCTTCCTACAAACAGCTCTTGGAATACGCCCTGCCCTATAAAAATCCGGAAAATGCCTTTCGCGTAATTGCGGGCGATTTTGTGACCACGGAAGACGGCACGGGAATTGTGCACACCGCCCCTACTTTTGGCGCGGACGATATGGCCGTCGCCCAAAAAGCAGATCCCCCCGTACCGCCCATGTTGGTTCTGGACAAAAATAGGAACCCCGTACCCCTGGTTGATCTGCAAGGCCGGTTTCGCCCGGAAATGAAAGAGCTTGCCGGTAAATATGTGAAAAATGCCTATTATGGGGATGGCAAGGCCCCGGAGAAGTCCGTGGACGTGGAAATTGCCATTCGGCTTAAAGAAGAGAACAAGGCTTTTAAGGTAGAAAAGTATGTGCACAGTTACCCCAACTGCTGGCGTACGGACAAACCGATTCTGTATTATCCCCTAGATTCCTGGTTTATCCGGATTACCGAGGTAAAGGATCGCATGTTCCAATTGAACCAACAGATCAATTGGAAACCCAAGTCCACGGGGGAGGGACGTTTTGGCAATTGGTTGGCCAATGCCAACGACTGGAACCTTTCCCGATCGCGTTATTGGGGCATTCCCCTTCCCATTTGGCGTAGCGCGGACGGAGGCGAGGAAATTATAATTGGTTCCGTGGCCCAGCTGAAAGAGGAAATGGCCAAGGCCATACAGGCCGGGGTTCTGGAGAAGGATATTTTTGCCGATTTTGTTGCGGGCGATATGTCGGACGCCAATTATGATACCATAGACCTTCATAAAAATATCGTGGATCAAATTGTACTGGTATCCGCTTCCGGAAAAGCCATGAAACGGGAGAGCGACCTTATTGATGTCTGGTTCGATAGTGGTTCCATGCCCTATGCCCAATGGCATTATCCTTTTGAAGGTAAGGGAGACATTCCTTTTCCGGCCGATTTTATCGCGGAGGGCGTAGACCAGACCAGGGGATGGTTCTATACACTGCACGCCATAGCCGCCATGGTTTTTGATTCGGTAGCCTATAAAAATGTTGTTTCCAACGGGCTTGTACTGGATAAGGAGGGCAAAAAAATGTCCAAACGCCTTGGAAATGCGGTAGATCCCTTTGAGACGATAGCCCAACATGGTCCCGATGCCACGCGTTGGTATATGATTTCCAATGCCAATCCGTGGGACAATCTTAAGTTTGATATGGAGGGTATTGTGGAGGTAAAACGAAAGTTCTTCGGAACCTTGTACAACACCTATTCCTTTTTTGCCCTGTATGCCAATGTTGATGGTTTTCGGTATACGGAGACGGAAATTCCGATCAACGAACGCCCTGAAATTGATCGATGGATCTTATCCGAATTAAACTCCCTGATCCAAAAAGTAGATGATGCCTATGCGGATTATGAGCCTACCCGCGCCACCCGTGCCATTTCGCATTTTGTTCAGGAGAACCTGAGCAACTGGTACGTGCGCCTCTGCCGTAGACGGTTTTGGAAAGGCAGTTATGAGCGGGATAAAATATCGGCCTATCAAACCCTATATACCTGTTTGGAGGTGGTGGCCCAGCTTTCCGCTCCGGTAGCGCCCTTTTTCATGGATCGTTTGTATACGGATTTAGCGTCGGTAAGTGGAAAAGGACATGGGGAAAGCGTGCATTTGGGCGACTTCCCTACCGCGTACAAAAGTGCCATAGATACCGATTTGGAAAATAAAATGGAAAAGGCCCAAGCCATTTGTTCCCTGGTACTCTCTATACGCCAGAAAGAACGGATAAAGGTACGCCAGCCCTTGCAACGTATCATGATTCCGGTACTGGATGACAAGGAACGTATAGCCATTGAAGCGGTTTCCGATTTGATTAAATCCGAGGTCAATGTTAAGGAAGTGCAGTTATTGGATGACGCCTCCGGAATCCTTGTGAAGCACATAAAACCCAATTTTAAGATTTTAGGCCCAAAATATGGCAAGGACATGAAGAAAATTGCCCAGGCCGTAGCCCAATTGGGACAAGAGCATATCCAAAAAATTGAACGGGAAGGCGAAATACCTCTTGATATTGAAAATAAAAGTATTAAATTACAGTTACAGGATGTAGAGATTTCCTCCCAGGACATTGAAGGTTGGCTGGTGGCCAGTTCGGGGCAGCTTACCGTGGCACTGGACGTAAGTATAGATCAGGAGCTTCGTGAAGAGGGCATTGCCCGGGAATTGGTAAACCGCATACAGAATATCCGAAAGGAATCCGGATTGGAGGTCACGGACAAGATCCATATCAAGATCCTAAAGGACGGAAAGGTAGAAAAGGCCGTGCTAAGTAATATGGGTTATATTAAGACAGAGACCTTGACCGCACAATTGGATTTGGAGGAGAAGCTGGAAACAGGTACCGTGGTGGCCTTTGATGAAATTAATACAAAATTGTTGATTCAGAAACATTAGACAAAATGGGACAAGATTTAAAAGTACGATATGCCGATAAGGACTTGGCAGAATTTAAAACCCTTATTGAAGAGAAGATAGAAAAGGCGCAAAGCCACCTGGATTTGTTGCGCAGTTCGTATATGAACGACGGTGATAATGGGACCAATGATACCTCGCCTACCTTTAAGGCCTTTGAGGAAGGGTCACAGACTATGAGCAAGGAGGCCAATACCCAATTGGCGATCCGGCAGGAGAAGTTTATCAGGGATCTTAAAAATGCCTTGTTGCGTATAGAGAATAAAACCTATGGCATCTGCAGGGTCACAGGAAAATTGATCAATAAGGAACGACTAAAATTGGTTCCCCATGCTACTTTGAGCATTGAGGCCAAGAACATGCAAAAGTAAATTGGATCCTTATTGGTAATCCAAAAAATGACCCTAAAAACATAAGGTTTTTAATGGGGAGGCCTGTCGCTTGGGCCTAAATCCCCGCACGGAATCCTTTTTGGGAAAATAAGGGGACTCTAGATTATTATCAGTAGTTTTGCCTGCGCTAATGGCAGATATCCCATGAGTTTAAAGAAGTCGATCCTGATCATAGTAGCGGTATTGCTCATCGATCAGGTTAGCAAGCTGTATATAAAGACCCATTTTGAACTTGGCGAATCCGTAGAGGTTTTTAGTTGGTTCAAAATATTTTTTATTGAGAATTCCGGTGCTGCCTGGGGCGCAAAATTGAGTGACTTCCTGCCCATATCCGAATCATGGGGAAAATTGATATTGACCATCTTTCGCTTGTTTGCCGTGGCCGGTATTGGATACTGGCTATTTGATACCATTTGTAAAAGGGCTTCTAAAACCCTGATTTTGGCCGTATCCCTGATTTTTGCCGGAGCGCTGGGCAATATTATCGATTCCGTCTTTTATGGCCTTTTATTCAACGATAGCGCGGGGCAGGTGGCCACACTCTTTTCCAACGAACCCTATGGCGGTCTATTTTATGGCAAAGTAGTAGATATGCTCTATTTTCCCATAATCGATACCCACTGGCCGGATTGGGTTCCCTTTTTTGGAGGAAATAGTTTTCGATTTTTTGAGCCGGTGTTCAATATAGCGGACACGGCCATTAGCACCGGGGTGGGTATCTTGTTGGTCTTTAACAAAAGTGCTTTTGGCAAGAAGGAAACGGAAGAAATACCGGTGGTGCAGACCAATCAAGAAGCGGAGGAAAAGGAATAACTTTTTTTTGGGGTTACGCAGTAATCCAATGCTATATCGCCGTCATGGATATCCGTGATTACCTCCACCGGATCAAAAAGGCATAATCCCACTTTTACCACATCCGGGCGGCATTGTTTCAAAAAGATATCATAAAACCCCTTACCGTATCCCACACGATTTCCCACGACGTCAAAGATTAAAAGGGGTAGAAAGACCACGTCAATTTGCCCGGGGGACACCTCAAGGCAATCGGTAGGCTCGGGAATGCCCCAATTACTTTTCTTGAATTTGGTATCCTCGGAAAGCAAGCAGTTTTGCAGGGTATTGGATCCGCTTACCCTGGGAACCACAATTTTCTTGCCTTTTCCTTGGAGTATGGATAGTAAGAACGCAGTATTGATTTCTTTTTTGGGGACAATGGGAAGAAAAATATGATAATAGGCCAATGACCAAATGGGAAGTTCTAGGCTACGTCTTGTAACATGTAAACTGGCGTTTAAAAGGGAAGTTCCGGAAAAATCTTTCCGCAATGCCGAGTAGGTATACCGTAAATTCCGTTTTAACATTTACGGAAAACATGGGAAAGTTCCATTTAGGACAAACTACTCCTTGGCCGCAACGGCGAAGTAGACCTTAAAGAAAAGCATTAAAATTAAGTAGGTCCCAAGTGTGATAAGGTAGCTGTCCATAAAACTGTTAATTTTCAGGCTAAATGTAAACAAAAAAAAATGGTTTCAACCTATAAAGTGCCTTTTTTTATCGATGAAATGCACGTTTTTACAGAATATTTAACATTTTAATAACCTCATTTGGGAGTTTGCCATACTCTTGGTGTAATTTAAAACATTGACAGTCAATTATATAGATGTATTTGTAAGA
>JBCCZF010000184.1:0-6063 GCA_039188035.1 Bacteroidota bacterium
GGCCGCGTCGTAGAGCTCCGACGACAATTGCCGCACGCCCGAATCCTGATCGGCCATGGCAAAGCGCGCCTCGCGCTCGTTCGGGGTGATCAGATCGAAGCCCTTGAACTGGGTGATGTTGCCCCATCGGCTGGCCACCTGGCCCAAATAAATGGCACCAACAAGAGCCTCAAAGACATTACCATGGATATTGTCCCCAAAATGCGATTTGGGAATACGACTTTCCACAAAGTTGATCAGGTTAAGATCCCTCCCCAGCTCGTTCAAATGTTTCCTACTAACAATTTTGGAGCGCATTTTGGTAAGGTAGCCCTCATCGCCCTCGGGTACTTGATTGTATAAATGTTTGGAAATAATGGTTCCGAGCATGGCATCGCCCAAGAATTCCAGGCGCTCATAGTTTATAGGATGGCCATTCCGGTCTTTTTTGTTCGCTGACCGGTGCAGGAATGCCTTTTTATAGATTTGGAGTTTTTTGGGTTTGAATCCCAAAATCTTGGTTATTCCCAAAAAAAAATCCCCATCCGCTTTGGGATGGGAATTAAAGATGTGGGAAGTAAAACGCATTTTTGGACTTAATCTATTTTTTTAAAGACCACACAGGCATTATGCCCTCCAAAGCCAAACGTATTGCTCATGGCCACCTTTACTTCGCGCTTTTGGGCCTTGTTCAGGGTAAGGTTTAGCTTGGAATCAATATTTTCATCCACTGTGCTATGATTTATGGTGGGGGGTACAATACCGTGTTCCATGGCCAGGATGGAGGCAATGGCCTCAATGGCCCCGGCGGCCCCCAGCAAATGTCCTGTCATCGATTTGGTAGAGTTGATATTGATATTTGGCGCATACTCCCCAAAGACCTCCGAAATCGCCTTCAACTCGGCCACATCGCCCAAGGGGGTAGAGGTTCCATGGGTATTTATGGTATCCACTTCACTGGCGTCCAACCCGGAATCCTGCAGGCAGTTCTGCATTACGCGCACCACGCCAATCCCTTCGGGATGGGGGGCGGTCATATGGTAGGCATCACTGGATAGTCCGCCTCCCACCAATTCCGCATATATTTTGGCACCCCTGGCCTTCGCGTGTTCATATTCTTCCAAAATCAAAGCTCCCGCGCCCTCGCCAAGAACAAAGCCATCCCGGGTGGCATCAAAAGGCCTTGATGCAGTTTCCGGACTCTCATTTCGGGTAGAAAGGGCGTGCATGGCGCCAAAACCACCCATTCCCGCAATGGTAACGGCTGCTTCGCTTCCCCCCGTAACGATAACGTCACAATACCCCATACGAATGTAGTTCAGGGCATCTATCATGGCATTTGCGGAGGAAGCACAGGCGGATACGGTGGTATAGTTAGGCCCCATAAATCCGTGTTTTATGGAAATGTTGCCCGGTGCAATATCCGCGATCATCTTGGGGATAAAAAAGGGGTTGAAACGGGGTGTACCATTGCCTTGGGCATAGCTCATCACTTCGTTCTGAAAGGTCTCCAGCCCGCCGATACCGGCACCCCAGACCACCCCGACCCGGAACTTATCAATACGTTCCAGATCCAATTGGGAATCGGCGATGGCCTCGTCGGAGGAAACAATCGCATACTGGGAAAAACGATCCAGTTTCCGGGCCTCCTTACGGTCAAAAAAGTCCTCTGCCTTGTATCCCTTTACTTCGCAGGCAAATTTGGTCTTGAATTTCTCGGTATCGTAGTAGGTAATTGGAGCCGATCCGCTCTTTCCGTTTACCAAACCGTTCCAGTACTCCTCGATATTGTTACCTATGGGCGTTAAGGCGCCCAGTCCGGTAACCACAACTCGCTTTAACTGCATTGAACCATTTTTATATTTCCGGGAAATACTATCGTTTTCGCCTATCCCAAAATAATCGTAAATTAAAAAAATTATCCATGCGATACGGTATCACATGGATAATTTCAGTACTTGTTCAAAAAAACATACGATTACTTCGCTTCTTCTATATAGCTTATGGCTTGGCCGACCGTTGCAATGTTCTCCGCCTGATCGTCAGGAATTTGAATGTCAAATTCTTTTTCGAACTCCATAATTAATTCAACGGTGTCCAAAGAATCCGCTCCTAAGTCATTGGTAAAGCTAGCCTCGGATACAACTTCGTTCTCATCTACCCCTAATTTATCTACGATTATAGCTTTTACTCTTGATGCAATGTCTGACATAATAATATCGGTTTTAATAATTTAAATGATGGCAAAAATAAAAAACTTTGGTACAAATAAGCCATTTGGCCCCAAAATGTATGGTAATTTAAGAATTTTAAAATCGGTATTGCTATTTTTGGGACCTAAATAATAGCCGCCTTTTTACGGGTGGATTCTCAATGAAAAAGATCATTCTATTCGCCTCTGGATCAGGATCCAATGTGGAAAATATTGTACATTATTTTCAAGGAGATCCGGAAATAGTGATAGCCGCCGTATGTACCAATAAAAGAAATGCCAAGGTATTGGACCGCTGTGATCGGCTCAATGTTCCAGCCTTTTATTTCAATAGGGCGGCATGGCAACAGGAGTCCCAGATCCACAATATACTTCTTTCGCTGGCCCCTGACCTTCTGGTTCTGGCAGGATTTTTACGAAAGATCCCGCCCACACTTATCGATGCCTTTCCGGACAAGATCATCAACATACATCCTTCCCTATTGCCCAAGTATGGCGGTAAGGGCATGTACGGGAGCAAGGTACACGAAGCCGTTAAGGCCAATGGGGAGACCGAAACGGGAATTACCGTTCACCTTGTCAATGCCAATTATGATGAGGGAGCTATTTTACACCAAGCCACAACGCCGGTTTTGCCCACGGATACCGTGGCCCGCATTGCGGAAAAGGTACACCAATTGGAATATGCACATTTCCCTAGGATCATTGCCGCCCTATTAACCCAAACCTAATGGCCAAGAAATCCAAATTTTATGTGGTCTGGAAGGGTAAGCGGCCGGGCATCTACGAAACTTGGGAAGATTGCAAGGCCCAGATTTCCGGATACAAGGGGGCACAATACAAATCGTTCTCCAGCTTTCCGGACGCCAAGAAGGCCTTTAACGAAGACTATTCCGATTATAGTAAGGGAACGGCCAAGGCTCCTCAACTGTCCCAAGAGGAGCTAGCCCGTTTTGGACTTCCCAACTACCACTCCATAGCCGTGGATGCGGCCTCTAGCGGAAATCCCGGGCCCATGGAATACCAAGGTGTGGACACCAAGACCAGGAAGGTACTGTTTAAACAGGGCCCTTTTGCCATGGGCACCAATAATATTGGGGAGTTCCTGGCCCTGGTCCACGGACTGGCCTATCTTAAGGAACGGAAGAGCGATCGCGTCCTTTACACAGACTCCCGGATCGCCATGGGTTGGGTGCGCAAAAAAAACTGCAACTCCAAACTTGTGGAGCGGCCCAGTAACAAGGCCCTTTTTGATTTGGTACGTAGGGCGGAACAGTGGCTTAAAAACAACGATTACAATACACCCATTGTAAAATGGGAGACCAGGGCATGGGGGGAAATTCCTGCAGATTTTGGGCGGAAATAGGCCTTTTAATCCAGCGTTAAAAAAGTAAAAATACCCAGTAGGAATAGGTGGTTCAAAACTGTATATTTGCAGCAAATTACAAACAAGCTCCTAGCGATATCATATGGGCAAACTTCTTATTGTAGGAACTGTCGCTTTTGACGAGATTGAGACTCCTTTTGGAAAAACGGATAAAATACTGGGCGGTGCAGCCACCTTTATTGGTTTGGCGGCCTCGCAATTTAATGTGGACGCGGCCATTGTCTCCGTGGTAGGGGACGACCTTCCCGAGGAATACCTAAACCTGCTCAAGGAACAAAATATTGATATCTCCGGTATAGAGATTATAAAAGGGGGCAAGACCTTTTACTGGAAGGGCAAATACCACAACGACCTCAATTCCAGGGACACCTTGATCACCGAACTAAATACCTTGGCCGATTTTAATCCGGTGGTTCCGGAAAAGTACAAGGATGCCGAAATCGTTATGTTGGGAAATCTACACCCGAACATCCAGATGAGCGTAATCCAACAAATGAGAAAACGTCCGGAACTCATTGTTTTGGATACCATGAATTTTTGGATGGACAATACCTTGTCCGAGTTAATGCAGGTAATAGGCATGGTAGATATAATTACGATCAATGACGAGGAGGCCAGGCAACTTACCAAAGAATACTCCCTGGTCAAGGCCGCACAGGAAATACATAAGATGGGGCCCAAATATGTAGTTATTAAAAAAGGGGAGCACGGTGCCCTTTTGTTTGAACAGGAAAATGTTTTTTACGCGCCGGCCTTACCATTGCGGGAGGTCTTTGACCCAACAGGTGCCGGGGATACGTTTGCCGGGGGTTTCTGCGGTTATTTGGCATCCAGCGGCAATACCTCTTTTAACGGTCTCAAGAACGCGGTGATCCATGGCTCCAATCTGGCCTCTTTTTGTGTAGAACGATTTGGCACGGAACGGATGCAGGATCTGGATACGGAAAAAGTGAAAAGAAGGCTGCATCAATTTAAGACCTTGACACAATTTGAAATTGAACTACAATAAGACCTGCCCTGAAGTATCGGGGCTTTTTTAATTTACGTAGCTAATGAGCGATGCCATAAAGCACGAGTGCGGAATTTCCGTAATCCGTCTGTTGAAACCCTTGGAGTACTACCATGAAAAATACGGGACGGCTTTTTACGGGGTAAATAAAATGTACCTCATGATGGAAAAGCAGCACAATCGGGGTCAGGACGGTGCGGGCTTTGCCAGTATAAAGTTGGATATGTCCCCTGGGGAGCGGTATATGAGTCGGGTACGATCCATACAGCAACAGCCCATCCAGGATATTTTCGCCCAGATTACGGCGCGCATCAACAAAACCTTTTCGGATCACCCGGATAGCTTGAACGATGTTCCTTGGCAAAAAAAGAACATCCCGTATATAGGTGAACTCCTCCTAGGCCATGTACGTTATGGTACGTTTGGCAAGAACGGCATTGAAAGTGTACATCCCTTTCTAAGGCAAAATAATTGGATGCACCGTAACCTTATTGTGGCGGGCAATTTTAATATGACCAACGTCCATGAGCTCTTTGACAATCTGGTACAACTGGGGCAGCACCCCAAGGAAATGGCAGATACAGTTACCGTCATGGAGAAGATAGGCCACTTTTTGGATGATGCCGTGGCCAAGCTTTACAAGGAAATCAAAAAGGAAGGCTATTCCAAACAGGAGGCCTCCCCCTTGATCGTGGAGCGCTTAAAACTATCCAAAATATTGAAACGGGCCGCCAAGAACTGGGATGGGGGGTATGCCATGGCCGGGTTATTGGGCCATGGCGATGCCTTTGTCCTACGAGATCCCGCGGGCATTAGACCGGCCTATTACTACAAGGATGATGAAATTGTGGTGATAGCATCAGAGCGGCCCGCCATACAAACGGTCTTTAATGTTCCTTATAATACGGTTAAGGAAATTGATCCGGGCCATGCCCTTATCATCAAAAAAAACGGCACCATTTCCCTTAAGGAAATTTTAGAACCAACGGAACGCAAGGCCTGTTCTTTTGAACGCATTTACTTTTCCAGGGGCAGTGATAAGGAAATATACCATGAACGGAAAGAACTGGGAAGAACTGTTTTTCCACAAATCCTTAAGGCTATAGACCACAATATAAAGAAAACGGTCTTCTCCTACATCCCAAATACCGCGGAGACCTCGTTTTTGGGAATGGTAAGGGAAGCACAGAATTACTTGAACAAGAAAAAGGAAGATCAGATTTTATCCTTAGGAAGTTCCATTACCAGTGAACAACTTCATGAAATATTAGAGGTTCGCCCGAGGATAGAAAAGGTTGCCATTAAAGATGCCAAACTCCGAACCTTTATTGCCCAAGATAACGGTAGGGACGATCTTGTGGCCCATGTTTACGATATTACCTATGGTTCAGTAAACAAAGGTGATAATCTTGTTATTATTGATGATAGCATCGTGCGCGGTACTACTTTAAAACGGAGCATTCTCCGTATTTTGGA
>JBCCZF010000185.1:0-6032 GCA_039188035.1 Bacteroidota bacterium
CTGTTTTCCGGTAATGATAAACTGGGGTGCCGTAGCTGCGTTTTTCTTGTAGGGTTTGGGCCCCACTACTGCATTTTTTGCCAGAAGCTTGATTATGAACTTCTTAAATCCAGTGGGTTTGGGATATTTGTCCGTATAGGTCATATCATAGGCTACGTTCACATGGGCGAGCATCTGATCCACGCTCATTTTGCCCCAGTGGTTTCGGGTGTCGGGCCCAAGGGCATCTATCCGGGTCTTTACTTCTTGGACATCGGATGCATCAAAAATGTTCTTCACTGTAATCAGTTTTAGTTTGCTTATTGGTAAGGGTTGTGCAGAAGGCCGTGGGTTATGCTAACGGCCCCCAATATATTATCTATCTCTTATGTTCCGGACTGTCAAACCCGGCACGGCAGCCGGCTTCCCATTCCTCGGGCCTATTGCCATGGGCCGGGATACCATCGTTGTCCTTCAACATACGGGCCAAATGCAGGCAGTTCCAGACCAGGAAGGTGGTGTTCCGGTTCGTAAAGTCGTTTTCCGGTCCCCCAGATCCCGCGTCCCGATAAGAAGGTCCGGGGCCTGCTTCGCCCATCCATCCGGCGTCTGCTTGTGGTGGTACCGTATAACCAATATGGGACAGGGAGAACAGAATGTTCATGGCACAGTGTTTTACCCCGTCCTCATTGCCGGTGATCAAGGTAGCGCCCACCTTACCGTAGTCCCTGTATTGCCCTTTGGCGTTAAATTGGTGGGTGTATCCGTACATGCGTTCCAAAGTTCGGTTACATACCGATGATTTTTCACCCAACCAGACCGAGGTGCATAAAACCAGGATGTCACAGGCGTCTATTTCCTTTTGGATTTTGGGCCAGTCGTCCCGGTCCCATTCCGGGGTCTGGGACATATCCAGGCCCAACCCTGCCGGAATCTCATAATCGACCGGCCGGATGACCTGGGTGCTGGCCCCTGCAGCCTCAAAAACACGCTGGGCCACCTGGATCAGCCCTTCGGTATGGGACAAGACCGGGGTTCGGTTAAGGGTACAGTTGAGGAAAAGCACTTTAATGTCATCGTACTTGGCCGGGGCCTGCGCACAGTGCTTCTTTGTCATTTTTTGCAATTGTTCGCTCATGGGATAGTGTTTTTGTTGATAAATTGGGTATGCCTATGGAACCCCCCAAAGTAAACGATTCCAATTGAACTTTAAAAGGAATAAAGAATCGCCCTCGTTTTTCCAATTGCCCAGCATCCTTTGAAGGTGTGTTAACGCACCCCGTGCACGGCCATTTTTAGGGTATATATGGCATCCATGGCCGTAATAAAAAGAATATCCTGGTCCGGTCCGCCAAAGGTTACGTTGGCAGTCCATTTTTCCGGAACGGGAATGTGCAGGATTTTTTTACCCTTTTTGTTGCATACGGTAACCCCGTCCCCGGTAAGGTAAACATTGCCCTTATGATCCAATGTCATCCCGTCCGATCCCATGGCCACGAACAGGGTACGCTTTTTTAGGGCGCCGTCCTTTCCTATTTTATAGGCATAGGTCTTTTTATCCCCAATGTCGGCCACATAAAGGGTTTTGCCATTAGGGGTGCCTATAATGCCGTTGGGTTGTACAAAATCCTGGGCCACAATGTGCACCTGCCCGGTTTCCGAATTTAGGTAATATACGCGTTTGCCCTCTTGCTGCGGTACGTTATGGTCCCACCAGGGCCTTTTATAAAAGGGGTCGGTAAAATAGATACCTCCTTGGGGATTCACCCATAAATCGTTGGGGCCGTTCAGTTTACGATCCTTAAAATCCTGGACAAGCACAGTGACCTTTTTTCCGGGACCTATGCGCCAGAGTTCGTTTTTTTCGTCCGCACAAGAGAGCAAATTGCCGTCATGGTCAAAATAAAGTCCGTTTGATCGGCCAGCCGGCTGTAGGTAGGTGTCTACGACATTGGTCCTGGCATCCCATTTTAGGATACGATCGTTGGGCTGGTCCGTAAAATACACATCCCCATTGGGGGCTAAGGCAGGGCCTTCGGTAAATTTAAAATCTTCGGCCACCAAGGCCAATTCGGCACCATCGGCTATGATGTTGTCTTGGGCATGGCAGGAGGATAGGGCCACAACGCAAGCCATAAACGCAAAGGTTCTTTTCATTACAGTTGATTTACATCTATAAATGTACTGTTTTCTTCCTTTTTGGGGGTTTGAGAGGGATCAATAAAAATAGTACCACGTGCAATACTTTATCCAATTAAGGTCCCTAGCCAGGTTCTCTAAAGCCGCTATATCCCTTCGTCAACGATTTTTCAAAGTTATTTTTGATAGTGTGAAATAGTGTCGACCACGAATTCCGTCAGTAACTACTCAATCCATAAAAACCCCCGGCAAAAATAGTGACAGTTGGGGAAACAGCGTAACCAGGACCAAGACCAAGAGGCTTACGGTCAAAAAGGGGAGTCCTTCCCGGCTAACCGTACCCACGGAAACCCTTCCGATGCTAGAAGATACAAAAAGACAAATGCCCAAAGGCGGTGTGGTCAATCCTATGATAAGGTTTAATAGGGCAATAACCGCAAAGTGTACAGGATCTACATCTACCCCAATGGCCACTTTAAGCAATATGGGAAAAAGGACCAATAGGGCGGCAAGGGTCTCCATAAAGGTACCCACAAAGATTAATAGCAAGTTGATCAATAAAAGCACCACATATCTGTTTTCGGAAAAGGCCATAATTTCCGAGGAGATCAGTTGGGGCAATTGTTCCGTAATGAGTATCCAACCAAAAAGATTGGCGAAGCCCACTAGTATCATAAGGGAGGCAGAGGTCTTCATGGAATCCAATACGATCATCAGAACGTTTCCAAAGTTTAATTTTCGGTATACGAACACGCCAATAATCAAGGCATACATAACCGCCACAATTGAGGCTTCTGTGGGGGTAAACAGTCCGCCTATGATGCCAAAAAGGATGATAAGGGTCATTAGTAGCGACCAAAACGTATCCAGGAACCCCTGGGTCATCTGCCGTAAGCTGCTCCGGGGATGTTTGGGATAGCGTCTTTTTACGGCCATATAATAGGTAATTCCCATAAGGCCAAAACCCAGCAAAAGACCTGGAATGGCCCCTGCCAGGAACAAGCGTCCCACGGACAGTCCGCTCAGCGTCGCGGCAATGATCATGGGCACACTGGGGGGTATTATGGGGCCTACGGTAGAGCTGGCTGCCGTAATGGCACAGGAGAACCCCGCCCCATAGCCCTCTTTTTTCATGGCCGGTATCATGACCGACCCAATACTGGCGGTATCGGACACCGCCGTTCCGGAAATCCCTGCGAACAACATGGAGGCCCCAATATTGGCCAGGGCCAATCCGCCGCGCACATGTCCCAAAAGATGATTGCAAAACGCAATGATCTTGGCAGTGAGTCCACCGTGGTTCATAAGATTGCCGGCCAAGATAAATCCGGGAATACTAAGCAGTACAAAAAAATCGATTCCGGAGTACATTTTCATGGGCAATATAATCAGGGGAATACCCTCCCAAAGTAGATATCCCAGGCAGGTAAGCCCTAAGGAAAAGGCAATGGGCACCCTAAGGAGCAAACAGAGGATAAAGACGAACAACAGTGCCCAGATCATAGGATTTTATTAGGTTTTCCAAAAGTCCGTAGCAATTCCAGGAGGGCAAAATAGCTTACCGAAAGTCCCATGAGACCCATACTGGCAAAAGCTATGGACATGGGTGTCCCCAGACTCGGGGAATGCTCGGGAATCCCCAGGAGTATCAATTGTACGCCGTATACGGTAAGCAGTAAGAACAAGAGCAGTGTAAGCAGCAATACCATTCTATTGATCCAAAGCCGGGCGTGTTTTCCCATGCGGTTAAAAAGGACATCAAATTGTACATAATACTTATCCTTCATGGCCAATCCTGCCGCAAAGGCCATGGCATAGACAAAGAAGAACCGAGCGGCCTCCTCCGTCCAGGAAGGGGGGGTATCCATAAAGAAGCGACCATAGATTTGGATCAGTGCGGAAGCCACAAGGCCCAGGGTACTGGCCAAGGTGCCGTACTTTAGGAGTCGGGCTACATGTTTTACGGGTTTTCTCATTCCAGTAAATCCAAAATTTCCGCATATACTTCTTGCATTTCCAGGGAAAGGCTTTCGAAAATAGGCGGACGGGCTTTTTCCGCAAAAAGAGTCTTATCCACGGCAACGAATTCCATGCCTTCGGCCTTGAGCTGATCCTGTACCTTCCGCTCGTTCTCCAAGAACAACTGTTTTTCAAACTGTTGCATATCCCTTGCAGCCTCCAAAAAAATGACTTTTAGGTCGTCCGGAAAGGCCTGGAACTGTTTTTCACCAATTACCGGGTAGGCCCAACTTACCACATGGGAAGTGAGGTTGATATAGTCCTGAACCTCTGAAAAACCGGCCGCCTTGATCATGGCAAAAGGATTTTCCTGGGCTGCTATGGTGCCCTGTTGCAGAGAGGTAAAGACTTCGGAAAAGGACATGGGTGTGGGTTTGGCACCCAGAGCCTGCCAAGCGGTGACAAAGGACGGTACATTGGGTACCCGAATAATTAGGCCATTAAGGTCTTCCGGACGTGTGATAGGCCTCTTGGAAGTAAGATGCCGTGGCCCTCTTTGAAAATAGCCAATAGGCCTGAATCCTGTCCGTTCCCGCATTTCCCGTTCCATACGTTCCCCGATCGGGCTATGGATTAGCTTTTCAATATCCGTCGCGTCCCTGAGCAGGAAGGGCAATTCACAAAAGGCCATGATTTCGATCCAATTGTTCAGGGTAGATCCGGTAATGGTCATATCGATAATACCGGCCTGGATCATGCGCAGGGCCTCTATCTCCTTGGCCAGTTGCTCCGAATGATAATTTTGAAGTACGATTCTTCCTCCGGATCGCTCTTCCAGGATTTCGGCAAAATATACGAAGGCCTTATACCAGGTGTGCTGTTCATTGGTCAAATGACTGGCCCTCAAAAGAAATTCAGGCTCCTTCGGGGAAGTGGTACGGCACCCCCAACATAACCCAACACAAATGGCAACCACAAGGAAAATCGATTTTTTGATACTAACGGATTTTAAACGATTACACCCCAAACAGTCTCTAAAATACTTTAAAATTTCCATTTCTGGAGAACGGACGTATTTGTACTTTTGGCAAAAACTGAAATTATGCATTCCCGAGAAGCGCAGTTGCGAGCCTTTGATCGTTTGTTGACCATTATGGACGAATTACGTGAGCAGTGCCCCTGGGACAAGAAGCAGACGATGCAGAGTCTGCGGCATTTGACCATTGAGGAGACCTATGAATTGGGGGATGCTATTTTGGACAATAACCTGGAAGAAGTAAAAAAGGAGCTGGGGGATCTGTTGTTACATATTGTGTTTTATGCCCGTATTGGATCAGAGACCCAGGATTTTGATATGGCAGATGTATGTAGCGATATCTGTGAGAAATTGATCAGGCGGCATCCCCATATTTATGGCGACGTGGATGTGGCCAACGCGGAAGAGGTAAAACAGAACTGGGAGAACATCAAGTTGAGCGAGGGCAAAAAGAGTGTTTTGGAAGGAGTCCCACGGAGTTTGCCCGCTTTGGTAAAGGCCGGTCGGATCCAGGACAAGGTGGCCGGGGTAGGTTTTGACTGGGAAAGACAGGAACAGGTGTTTGAAAAGGTAAAGGAGGAGCTGGGCGAATTACAGGAAGAGGTGGCCCGGGGCAATGCGGATCGTGTCGAATCTGAATTTGGTGATGTGCTTTTTTCCATGATCAACTATGCCCGTTTTCTCAACGTAAATCCGGAGAATGCCTTGGAACGTACCAACAAAAAATTCATTCAACGCTTTCAATACCTGGAGGAAAAAGCCCGGGAGAATGGAAAAACACTTAAAGAAATGAGCGTATCGGAAATGGATATCTATTGGGAGGAGGCCAAAAAGGTTTCGTATTGAAAAATCTAATTTTTTTCTAAATTGTCGGTTTTAACAATACGGATCCATGTGGGCCGGTATCATTAAAAAAAAC
>JBCCZF010000186.1:0-6023 GCA_039188035.1 Bacteroidota bacterium
ATTACATCCTCCTTAATACTGGAGCGTTGTTCTGGTCTTGGGACAATACGTTCCCTGGTGGTGAAAAAAGTAATGAGCATTAGTATGCTGCCAACTATGGCCAAAAAGGTCATTACCTTTTGCATGCCAAGGGCTTGGTCCCCGTTGCCCACACGGTTTACTACTGGATACAAGACCACTTGTATGATAAACTGGGCCACCATTACCGCTACAAAACGATAGGCCGAAATACTGTTCCGTTCTCCCATATTTCCCGTAATTACACCGCTGAGGGCGGAATAGGGCAAATTGTTGGCGGCATAGACCAAGAGTAGCAGCGTATAGGTGACAAAGGCATAGATTACCTTTCCCTGGGGAGAAAAGTCCGGGGTGCTGAAGGTAGCTATGGAGATCAAGCCAAAAGGGATCGCAGTCCATAAGACCCATGGCCTAAACTTGCCCCACTTTGATTTTGTCCTATCGGCAAGTGCGCCGATTACGGGATTAAAAAGAAGGGCGGAAAAAAGTCCCACGAAAAAAATAAGCGCACTGGCCGTGGCGGTGGGTATCCGGTAAATATCGGTATAGAAATAGGCCAAAAAGGTCATCAGGGTCTGGAAGATAAGGTTGGCGGCCAGGTCGCCGAGCGCATATCCCACTTTTTCCCTTAGGGATAGTTTTTGTGATGTATGGTTCATGGTCTAGTCAATGTGCGTGTTTCATATCCAGGGATGCTTCTTTGAGCTTTACGATGTGCTTGTAGGCTTTTTTGGGCCTAAATTCCCTGTCAAAAAGTAGGGGGTAATTGGTACGACCTTTGATCGGCCAATCGTTCAACCAGGATTGTCCATCCTGTACGCCCCAGAAAGTTACCCGATGGATTTTGTCCCTATGTTTTAAAAAGAGTTCAAAAACATCCGCGTAGCGCTTTGCCAACGTTGCCTTTGTGGAATCGGGCAGGGCTTGGGGATAGGGATTCATCTCCGGGTCGTTCTCAAATACGCTGTAATCCTGTTCCACCGCAGCACCGGTCAGATCCCACGGATTGGGCAAAACGGTGATATCCAATTCGGTAACGGATACCTTTACCCCGAGGCCCGAATAGGCGATTATACTATTCTCGATCTGTTTGAGGGAAGGTTCTTCCAAACCCCAATGGCCTTGCATGCCCACACCATCTATCGTTATACCCTTCTCCCGAAGATGCTTTACCAAGCGCAATACGCCTGCCCGTTTTTCGGGTTTCCAAAGATTATAATCATTATACATCAAGGAGGCATCTGGATCTACTTCACCAGCTATCCTAAAGGCGTGTTCCAGATAGTTTTGTCCCATCACTTTGTAAAATAGGGACTCCCTGGGCGAACCATCTTCGTTTAACGCTTCGTTGACCACGTCCCATTCCTGTATCTTGCCCTTATATCTGCCCACAACTGTACGGATATGGTCCGCTAACAGCGCGGCCATATCGGCGCTGTCCCGTACTTCTTCCATCCAAGGCGCCAGTTGGTTATGCCATACCAAGGTGTGGCCTATGATGTACATGCCTGTTTTTTGGCCCAGCGCTACGTAGTCGTCCGCTACCTTAAAATCGTATTTCCCCTTTTTTGGATGCAAATACATCCATTTCATTACATTTTCCGGGGTAACGCTGTTAAATTCCCGTTGGATCAATTCTACTCCCAGGGAATCCGAGGATGTAATTTGGCCCTCATTGATGGCCGCCCCTATTAAAAAAGCCGTTTCAAAAAGTGATTTTAATCCGGGAACTTCCTGGCTATCCGGTTTTTCCTGTGTCCCGGTCTTACATGCCAGTGCGCCAAAAAGGACAAGGACAGGAAAGGCCAAAAGCTTTGGAAAAGGAATCGTCATAACACCTGAAGACTTTAGGGGATGTATTAGGTATGCAAATGCAGTTTGGGCATAAGGGGGTTCCCTGGGTCTAACAGTTACTAAAATAAAGGTTTTTTTTGAATGAAATAACCTGGAACGCGCCAAGGGAACACGGTTTCGCCCTTGGGAAAGGATTTCACCGGGACGGGGTTTACTTAAGCGGGGATTTTCCAATGCGAAGAAATACGTTCCCTCGCAAAATGCCTTTTAATGCTTTTAGCGTCCTATACTCCTGCTATTTTGATCTATCCGAACCATTGGTTTCCCCGGACTAAAGGAAAAGCGAGGCCAGGGTCCATCCGTATAAGGTACCGTAGGATTTTTTATGGATGCCCGTTTCCATATCATAACGCAGCGCTAAAACGCCCTTGTCATTATATTCCTCAAGGACCATACGTTGCCATTTTTCCCGTAAGTCTTGAGCGGCTTCCACAAGCCCTTGCTTTTCGAGACCGATCCACGAGATTATTTGCTCGGGGGCCTGTCCAGTTGTACTACCCAGGTCATAAAGAAGACCGTAGGCGTTGGTATGTTTGCTTATCTGTGCCTTTACGCCATGGAACTGTGTATCCGATATGGCATCCGCCCAAAGGGCATAAATAAAGTCCGCCCGATCCAGATGGGTATGCCTTCCTGCCGAAATGTCGTAATCATTAAAGGTTTCGGTCTCTTTATTCCATAGGACGGACCACATCTTTTCTAGTCGTTTATGGCCCCTTTCCTTCCAATAAGCGGCATCGTAAACCACATCCTCTACGGTAAGCGTACCGCCCGCCACATAGTTTTCCAAAAAATGCGCAATGTCCATCTCTGTGTTGTACAACATCATGTTAAGTCGTACCGGAATAGTGTGTTCCGGTGGAATATGAAAGGATAGGGTATTTTGATCTACATCGATCTTGGGGTAAATATTCAAGCCATCCACTAGTTGCGAATCCGAGGCATGCCAGTTTCTAAAATAGTCCAGAATGGATCGCACGATGTGAATTTTCAAAAATGCGGGCCGATCTTCTTGGGGCAAAGCTCCTGAAATAGCCCTGATCATTGCGGAATACAAAGGAAGTGCACGAACGTGTTGGTGGTAGATTCTATTGGTGGCCTTAAGACTGTGGACATGCCCTACCATATAGGTAATATTACCGGCCAGTTGTTTGGCCTGTTCCAGTCTACCTGTTTTTAAAAGGCCCAAAATGTGGAAGTAGGAGGCGGCCACATCCAGTTCGGTATACCCCTCGCCCAAGTAGGTATATGGGGTGGCGCGTACGCCCTCTTCGTTGTTGATCAGTACGGCGGCCACTATTCCAGGAGTATCCCTATGCTTTTGTACTGTGCGTTCATCGGGTTTGTTGGGGATGATTTGCAAAGAAAAATCGGTGTCGTAAACTTGGGTGTCCTTTTCATAAAACTTCATGGCAAAAGGATCCTTATCCTCCACAAATACTGTTTTGGAGGGTTGCGTTACTTTTGGATCATTTAGAGAGACCGTATACCCATGTTGGTCTATTGAAGTGACAAGGTTGTCCCATTGGGATGCTAATTGACTTTTATTCATTTTTGTTAGTGTTTAGGTTCCCAAAAATAATGGCAAATATGCTTTTTTCGCTACGTTAGCCACTTTTTTTGAAGAAGCGACAATCACAGGCTCCAGGGTAGATCCATTGAAGGGCAAACCAGCCCCGTTCTCCCGCAAGGTCTATTATTTGATCAATTGGGTCTCCGGATAGACCGCTTTCCAGCCAAACCAAAAGGCATTAAAACTGTGCAAACGCTTTCTCGTTTTTCCATCCGGGGCTACCAAGGTATTTTCCTTAACCTTCCATTCCAAACCATTCCGATCTATGGCAACTCCTGTACTTGGGTTGTATTTCACAAAATAAGTTCCTTCTGTCCCATACACCCTGTTGGCCCCCGTGGAATCCGTAAAGACCACAAAACCGGTATCGCCGATCGCATTGTGATATATTGGGTTTTCTTTTAAAAAATCCACGGAAAGGGCCATGCTTTTGTCCGTACTTCCGGGTATTCGAATGGCCAGAATGGATTGTTTGTTCTTTAGGGAAGTATCCAACTCGGGAACGTTGAACATCAGGTCATCTGTGGCAAAATAGGCTTTGTAAGCTACGCCTTCGCCATAATCCCTTTGAAATCCGGTATTTATGTCCAGTACGGTAGTTTCCGGGTGTAGCTTTTTCCATTCACCCCAAGTGGTGGTTACGGTGCTTAGGTATTCCAAGGCGATATCTTGCCCCACCAGGGGGCCAACCACGGGCTTTCCTTGTAAAGTACTCCACAGGGATTGGGTCTTTTGATCGTACATTAGTTTGTTGGAGCGATAGAGAAATCCACTTGTGCCCAACGAATGGTTCTCACCGTTCACAGTGGTCCTATATAGGATTACGGTTCCGCAAAGTGTACAGTAGACCCCGGCCACGGGTACCTCCCCAACGGTATCTACAAACATTTCGTGCCAAGCCAAAATACGCTTGGGATAGGCGCGGAAATCCCCATTGACCGCTATTCCAAAAACCTCATTGCTATCGTCTAGATAGGTAGCTTCCCTTGCCAGGATCATTTTGGGGTATCGGAGTGGGGGAATACCGTCTTGTACTACCCCGCCCCATCGAATTTCGTCCAAACGTATTTCCGCTTTTTCCTGCCGGTCTTTGAAGTATTTTATAAATCGATGGTCAATGGGCCGGTGCATCAGAGCTTTTAGGCCATGGTAGTAGGGAACCAGTTCTTGCTCCCGATTCCATAACCATTCATACCATTTGTTATAGTCGCGGGCAAAGGATTGCCCTGTATTTTTTTGTAAAAGCGACAATAGCCGTGTCTCCACCGTTCGTTGTGGGGACAAATAGGCCAGTTCAATGGCGATACTATTAAATTCCGGTTGCCAGTGCTTTTCCAAATAGGTGAAGGCCCTGGCGTGTTGTTTGGTGTCCGGGGAAGTAATCAGTGCCGTAAAATGGGCATAGGCCTCATCTTCCGGGGGGCCTTGGGACCATATGTCTGCTGGCCGTACAGCAAATAGTACTAGTGCAAAAATGTATTTGTTCATTACTTTAATGGCCATAATGGAATGGAAGGATACAATTTAAATAGTCTCTTAAAAATGGATGTTAGGGTTTTAGTCTAAAAACTTGGGACACCTTACCAAGAATCATTGCTTTGGGTCGGATGATGTTGTAATTCCAGTTTCATCCTCCATTCCTGTCTAAATTGAGTAGCCATCTTTCCAGTGTGTCTTTTAAAAAATCGGGCAAAATACGCAGGATCGTTAAACCCGACTTCATAACAGATTTCCTGAACTGTCTTGCTTGAGAAGACCAATAGTCTTTTAGCTTCCTTAAGCACTGTTTGGGTGATAAAGTAATGTGGGTTTATACCGTGGATGTTTTTAATTAGGGATGCCAAGGCTTTTTTGCCCATTTCCAATTGTTTTGCGTAAAACGCTATGCGGTGCTGGGTTTTACAGTAAAAATGTACGAGCAATACAAAATAAAAGGATTGTAACCCTTCATCGGTAACCGGTGGGAGTGCTATCATTTGAAGGATAAAAAGAATCCTTTTTTCAGGGGATTTTTCCTTTTCTACGGATTCCGGGAACCTATACCCATGTAAGAAATCCTTTTTTTCCTTTGTGCTAGTACTTATGGGGAAGATTCTTTCGGGCATTCCAAAAACCGTGCGGAACAGTTTCGTTTCATAAAGTGCCTTGGAACAGGAAAAAGAGAACGCTTCCAAATGGGTATAGTCCTTGGTAAAAATAAGTTCACCTGGGTGCAGGGCTATCACCTTGTCGCGCTGAATGGGAAATTCATCAAAGTCCAGGGTAACTTTACATGTATGTCTGATGAATAGCAAGGTAAATCGATTTTGGTCAAAAAAGGAGAACGGTGCGCCATTTGCCTGTATCCGTTTTACTTCTTCGGGGTAGTGCAATAGCCAGGTTTTCTTTTCTTTCATTTCTCTCGTGTCCGCATTTTTTCTAAAACTAAATTTGATTTAAGCACCTATTAATGATCATTTTTCCTTTTTTTATGTAGATTTTTCCATTTGAAAGAAAATTCTTCACAAAAAAATCGGAAAAATTGTTTGGCGCCTGCGGCGCCGACAAGGGGTGGGGGTCATAAAAAAGTGCTGAGAGG
>JBCCZF010000187.1:0-6022 GCA_039188035.1 Bacteroidota bacterium
AAGATTTGAACCACCCCATTACTGGACCTTGACCCATAGATGGCCGCGGCTGCAGCACCTTTAATAATTTCTATCCGCTCTACATCGTTGGGGTTAAGGTCGGCCAATCTGTTCTGTGCATTTCCCCCTAGATCTACCAGTTGATTGCTTGAGTTGCTAATAATTATCCCATCAACAATATACAGGGGATCCGAATTCCCGAGTACCGTACTGGGCCCCCTGAGCCGTATGCTTATTCCGCCTGCGGGATCTCCCGAGTTCTGTTGGACCAGGGCACCTGTAATTTTTCCGGATATGGCCTGATCCACGGCAATGGCGCCATTATTTACCAAGTCTTCCGCTTTTACGGAGGAAATGGCATTCCCCAAGGTGCGTTTGTTCACCCCTACGGTGGTCCCCGTAACCACAACTTCATCCAGACTCAATAAGTCTTCCGAAAGCGTAACATCGGTGGTTATCTGCACCGAGGTCCCCAACGTGATAGGGATACGTTTTGTGGAGTATCCCAAGGAACTTACGACCAGAACATATTCGCCCTGGGCCAAAGTGGTCGAAAATGCATAGTTCCCATCAAAATCAGCGCCAGCGCCTATCGAGAGGTTTTCCAATACCAGGGATGCCCCTGGGATAGGGATGCCGTTACCCGCATCCGTCACGGTTCCGGAAAATGAATATTCCGTTTGTCCAAGGGCGAGGGCGCTAACCGTCATGCAAAGCAAAAACAAGATCTTGCCCGGCCATTTTCCTCCAAAAAGATTGCTTTTTTTCATAGAGTGTGAGTTAGATTAATAAAATAGGATAAAGTCCTTTGATTTTTGACGCACTATCCTACTGCTGGTTTTTATAACCCCATGTGGAGAAACCTGGCAGGATATGCACATAAAAGTATGCAAAATATGGCATACCAAGCGGTTTTATGCAGTTTATTTTTGAAATTCATCGATGATATTGACTATTTTGTGGATTTTTGCAATAATTTGCATATTGCATACAAATAGTAGGGTTTTTATGTTAAAAGAAGAACGTCACCGGATAATATTGAATGAAGTACGTATCCATAATCGGGTTTTGCTTACCGATATTGCGGAGTTTTTAAAAGTATCGCCGGATACCATTAGGCGGGACATTAAAATCCTTCATGAAAAAAAGGAGTTAAAGAAAGTCCACGGGGGTGCCATTTCCCTTGGGTTTAACAATACCAGTACCGTTCGCCCCGATATATATGCCCTGGAAAAGAAAACCAGAATAGTGGAAAAGGCATTGACCCTACTCAAAGACGGGCAAGTGGTTTTGTTAAGTGGGGGTACCACCAATGTTGAACTGGCCCGCTTGCTGCCACCAAGCTTAAAGCTTACCTGTTTTACCCCCAGCCTTCCCATAGCCGGACAGCTGCTTACCAAATCCAACGTGGAGACCATATTTATAGGAGGGCGGCTTTCCCGGGATTCGCAGATAGCCATAGGGGGCAATGCGCTGAATATGCTGTCCTTGATAAGGGCCGATATCTGTTTTTTAGGTACCAATTCCATTCACGCTGAGGAGGGGCTTACCGAATTTGATTGGGATATTGTACAGATAAAGAAAGCCATGATAAAAGCTTCCAGAAAGGTGGTGGCACCCTGTATTTCAGAAAAATTGAATTCTACCAGACGTTACAGGATATGCGACATTGAGGAAGTGGACGTCCTTGTAACGGAACTGGAACCGTCAGATACCCGTTTGGGTGTCTTCGCCACCAAGGACTTGGAATTGCTATAGTAACCCGAATGTCCATTTTATGGATTAACGTAAAAAGGCCAAAAATGAATTACATCTTTTGGCCATTAAGCTGGAGAAAATCCTTAATCGAACCGGTACCGGACAAAGGCTTCCATAGCCGCATAATCGGCCAGTCCCAATGCCTGGTATCGTGCCGCCGTATCTTTGTTTCGTTCTTCGGCACGCATCCAAAATTCCCTGGAATCGTCCCCTTGGAACATAACCCCGTCCTTTTGGGACTGGTGGCAAAAAATGGCAAAACGTTTTTTGAGCACTTGTCCCGGACTCATGGGCACGGCCATTTCTATTTCATGGATGTCCCATTCATGCCAAGCGCCCCTATAGAGCCATAACCAGCAGTCTTCCATAAAGGGTTCGGATTTTAAGCGTTTCATGGATTCAAAAACGGCATCTAGGCAAACCTTATGGGTGCCGTGTGGATCGGCTAAATCACCTGCTGCATAGATTTGATGTGGTTTGATTTCCGTAATGATATCCATCATTATTTCAATATCGGCATTAGAGAGGTTGTTCTTTTTGATGGTGCCGGTCTCATAGAAGGGGAGGTCCAAAAAGTGGACATTAGCATCCTCCAATCCCATATAACGCGTTGCGGCATAGGATTCGCCTCGCCTTATATTGCCTTTGAGTCTTCGTACGTTCAAGGGATCCGAGGTGTTTTCCTTTTTGGATTTTAGGGAGGCGATTATGGCCTGGGCTTCATCCGAGGGGTGTATCCGCTTGGAAATTTCCGCGAATTTTAGGGCTTCCCTGTCGGAAACGGCAATATTGCCCGAGGTTTGATACGCAATATGGACGTCATGACCTTGTTCTATAAGTCGGTCAAAGGTACCCCCCATAGAGATGACATCATCATCTGGGTGGGGACTAAATATAATGACCCGTTTCCTGGCGGGCAAGGCCCTTTCCGGTCGACTCGTATCATCTGCATTGGGTTTGCCCCCAGGCCATCCCGTGATGGTATGCTGCAGTCTATTGAACATTTTAATGTTCAGGTCATACGAATCATGGAGGGTCAATAGGCCGGCCATGCCATTATCATTGTAATCCTTATCAGTGAGGCTTAGGATGGTCTTTCCGGTCTTTCCACAAAGCCATACAATTGCCTTTGCGGTCAATGCCTCCGTCCATTCACAGGACTCATCCACCAACCAGGGAGTTTCATGTCGGGTCAATAAACTGGAGGCCCCGGCGTCTAGTACAAAAGTACAGTTCTTGTGTTCCTGCAGGTAAGTGGCCGGCACTTCGGAAGAAATCCCTCCCTCAACGGTCTTCTTGATTATAGAGGCTTTGTTCTCGCCCCAGCCCAAAAGTACGATGCGTTTTGCGCTCAATACGGTGGCGATTCCCATGGTTATGGCTTTGCGGGGTACGTTATCAATACCAAGGAAAGCCGGTGCGGCATCCACCCGTGTAATATGGTCCAAGGTAATGACCCGGGTCCCAGAATTGCGGTGCGATCCCGGTTCGTTGAATCCAATATGACCGGTACGCCCAATGCCCAGGAGTTGAAAATCCAATCCGCCAAAATCCTTTATTTTCTGTTCATAGTCCAAGCAGAAATCAACAATCTCCTCGTTGGCCAGTTTTCCATCCGGAATATGCACGTTTTTAGGTTCTATGTCTACATGGTTGAACAAATGTTCGTGCATAAAATAGTGGTAGCTTTGGATGTTTTCCTTATCCATGGGCAGATACTCGTCCAGGTTAAAACTAACCACATTGGAAAAGCTAAGGCCTTCTTCCTTATGAAGTCTAACCAATTCATCATAAACGCGAATAGGGGAGGATCCCGTGGCCAGCCCCAATACACAAGTTTTGTTCTGTTCCTGCCTTTTTTTAATGAGTTCGGCAATTTCCTTGGCCACGATTATAGAGGCCTCGTTGGAGTTGGTAAAAGTGACATTATGGATTTTCTCAAAACGGGTTTCCTCAAATTGACCGGCGCGTTTGTACTTGATGCTGGTTCTTCTGCGGCTCAACGTAGTTTTCATCTATTTGCTTTTGTTGTTTTTGAATGGTCCGATGTAAGTTCTGCCCCGTCCCACATGGCGGGTTTGATGACTAAGAATATTCCTGGTTTGAGTATTGTAAGGCGTATCCTTGATCATGTTGGTTTCATAAATGGGTATGGATTAGTTTAAAACGTTGCAAATGTAGCCAATAAAAGATTATTCTGCTTTTTTTTGCTGCTTTTTTGCGGTTTTATGCGTTATTTAATTGTTAATTTAGTATTACCTAAAATAAAACGGTAAAAAACGGCAATATAATAGATTTTGTTACCTTTGTGGTTGCAGCGTCTAATCCTTATTTAGAGGATACGGATATTGATTTATAGTCTTAGGGCAGATTTCATTTTTTAAGGCCACATTATGCTAAAAGAGGAACGGCAAAGGACCATATTAAACGAAGTGGAACTGCACAACCGCGTGCAGCTCACGGATATGGCGGAAATCCTGGATGTTTCCATAGATACCGTACGTAGGGATGTGAAGGAATTGGATGCCGATAATAAACTTCAAAAAGTCCATGGAGGTGCGATCTCCTTGGGTTTTGTTGGGGGTAGTGCCCGGAGTAACAATATCTATGCCCTAGATCGCAAAATGGTCATTGCTGAGAAAGCGGTTACCCTGCTAAAGGACGATGGTGTTCTCTTCATTGATGGAGGTACCACCTGCATGGAATTGGCCCGGGCCATTCCGGCCCATTTGCAGCTTACCTGTTTTACTTTTAGTCTACCCGTAGCCATGGAACTCCTAGCCAAGCCCCACGTTAGAGTGGTTTTTATTGGCGGGGAAATCTCTAGGGAAAGTCGGATATCCATGGGAGCGAATGCCATACATAACTTATCGGAGATCCAGGTGGATTATGGTTTTATCGGAACAGGTTATGTGGACTCCAATGACGGTTTGACCGAGTTTGACTGGGATATCGTCCAAGTGAAAAAAGCGGTTATCCGGGCCTCAAAAAAAACGGTACTTTTGTCCATATCCGAAAAATTAAATTCCCAACACCGGTACAAAACTTGTGATATTAATGCCATGGACACGATGATTACCGAGCTGGATCCGGATGACAATCTTTTAAATTTATTTAGAAATCACGATATAAGACTACTGTAAAAGTGGAAGTCCGGAAAAGGAATACGAACGAAAGACCTTTTGAAGGCAGCCTTCTTGGACAACCCTTTAGTTTTTTGATAAATAGCAAAACCAAATAAGAATTATGACCTATAAACGGATTACAGAGACTCCTTCACATTATGACCATCTGGAGCAGATGGATACGGCTTCGATACTTAGCGCTATGAACCGGGAAGATCAAAAGGTGGCCGAAGCGGTTTCAAGGGTTATCCCGCAGATATCGGAGTTGGTGGATGCCTTAGCCGAACGTTTTATCAAAGGTGGGCGTTTGTTTTACATAGGTGCGGGCACAAGTGGGAGATTGGGCATTTTGGACGCTTCTGAAATTCCACCTACCTACGGAATGCCACATACGCGGGTAATTGGTCTTATTGCGGGTGGGGATGTTGCCATTCGGAAATCCGTGGAATATGCCGAGGACGATACGCAACAGGCTTGGAAGGATCTGGAGGCCCATGCCATTACTGAAGATGATGTGGTGGTTGGCATCGCCGCGTCGGGCACCACACCTTACGTTCTTGGGGGAATTCGGGAAGCCAAATCCCGTGGGCTATTGACTGCGGGAATAACCAACAATCCAGGATCCCCCTTGGCATATGAGGCTCAAATCCCTATTGAGATCAATGTAGGTCCGGAGTTTGTTACGGGGAGTACCCGTATGAAGAGTGGTACTTCCCAAAAGCTGGCCCTGAACATGATTTCCACGGCCTTAATGATCCGTATTGGACGGGTAAAGGGCAATAAGATGGTAAACATGCAATTGAGCAATAACAAACTTGTAGATCGCGGGGCCCGTTATGTGGCCGAAGGTTTGGGTATAGCGCATAAGGAAGCTGAAACCTTGCTCAAAAAACATGGATCCGTTAAAAAAGCTTTGGACGCGGGAATTTGATGGAACAGGGCATCCAAAACTCCGACTGTGGTGCTATTAACTTCCTTTAGGAACCAGTTTGTATATTCCTTTACCCTCCACAGCTACATAAATAAGTCCGTCCGGGCCCTCCTCCACATCACGGACGCGCCCTATATTGGCCATGAGTTTTTCCCGGTTTACCACTTTGTTGTTTTCTAGGGTCAATCGTTCCAGATATTGAAAGACA
>JBCCZF010000188.1:0-6002 GCA_039188035.1 Bacteroidota bacterium
AAGAAAATCATCCTTTTACTTGTTTGCCTACCTATGGCCCATACTACGTTCTCCCAAGAACTGGTAGAGCTGGGATACTATCTGCCGAAGGATGTAAGCTATAATCCTGCCATTCCAACACCAAAAGAAGTTTTGGGCCACGAAGTGGGCCAATGGCATGTTACCCATGACAAGTTAATTCAGTACATGGGGGTACTGGCCCAGGCCAGCGACCGTATTGCTATGACCAAAATAGGGCAAACCTTTGAGGGAAGGCCTTTGGTGTGGCTTACCATTACCTCCCCTGAAAATCAAAAAAATATTGAAACTATAAAAAAGGAGCATTTGGCCCTGAGCGAGGCCCAAGGGAAATCCATGGATATCTCAAGTATGCCCGCGATCGTGTACCAGGGATTTTCCATCCATGGAAACGAACCCAGCGGTTCCAATGCGGCTTTGGCCTACGCCTATTTTTTGGCAGCTGCCGAAAGCCCCCAAATTGAAAAGACCTTAGGGGAACTTATTATCTTATTGGATCCTTGCCTTAATCCCGATGGCCTGCAACGCTTCGCCTACTGGGCCAATACGAACAAAAGTCAAAATCTGAACCCGGACAATAATGATCGGGAGTATCATGAGGTGTGGCCCGGAGGGCGTACCAACCATTATTGGTTTGACATGAATCGGGATTGGTTGCCCGTTCAATTACCGGAAAGTAGGGCTAGGATAGCCAGTTTTCATGAGTGGCTGCCCAACATTGTTACGGACCATCACGAAATGGGCACCAATTCTACCTTCTTTTTTCAACCGGGGGAGCCCAGCCGTGTGCATCCCTTGACGCCTGCCTTAAATCAGGAACTCACGGCAGAAATGGGAACTTACCATGCCAGTGCCCTGGATAAAATTGGCTCCCTGTATTATTCGGAGGAGGATTTTGACGATTTCTATTACGGTAAGGGCTCTACCTTTCCCGATATTAACGGAAGCATAGGCATCCTCTTTGAACAGGCCAGTTCGCGAGGTCATGTACAGGAATCCGAAAACGGCTTGCTAAGCTTTCCGTTTACCATACGAAACCAGTTTACCACGGCCCTCTCCACCATAAGGGCAGCGGAGCAAATGCGCCCAAAAATCCTTGATTACCACCGCGCATTTTATGAAGATGTGCGAAAATCATGGAAGGGCGAAAAGACCCGGGCATGGATTTTTGGGGATAGCAACGATGCGGCCAAGGCATGGCATTTGGCCGAAGTCCTGCAACGCCACAATATTGACTTCTACGAGTTAAAGGAAAATGTGCAATTGAACGATTCCCAATATATCAAGGGACATAGTTATGTAGTTCCCTTGGCGCAAAAAAACAAACGCCTTATACAAGCCCTGTTCGAGAAAAGAACGTCCTTTGCGGATAGTGTTTTTTACGACATTTCCGCATGGACATTCCCTTTGGCCTTCAACCTGGACTATAATGAGCTTCAATCCCTTACCACGGCAGGCAAAAAAGTGGACAGCCTAAGGCCCCTATCCGGTGCTGTAAATGCAAAAAGCGACTATGCCTATATATTCCAATGGCATGGATACTATGGGCCAAAGGTTTTGAATGCCCTTTTGGACAAAGAACTGCGGGCCAAAGTGGCACGTTATCCCTTCTCCTTGGAAGGGAAGCCCTTTGATTACGGTACTATATTAATCCCTGTGCAAAATCAGGAAATGGATTCGGATGCACTCCATGACTTTCTGGAGAAAACTGTTCAAGGTACCGGAATCGAAATCTTTGGGGTAAATACCGGGTTGGCAACTGGTATTGATCTGGGCAGTAACCGCTTTGAACCCCTTACCCAACCCAAGGTGGCCCTCCTGGTGGGGCAAGGGGTGCATTATGCCGACGCCGGCGAAATCTGGCACCTGCTGGATACCCGATACGCCATGAAGGTCAGCAAAATAGACATCGGTTACCTGGATCAGGTAGATTTGGCCAAGTATACCCATTTTATACTCCCCAGTTCTTCTGGAAAAACCTTGCTCAACAAAAATCGACTTAAAAAACTGAAGGAGTGGGTAAAAGCCGGTGGCAACCTTATCGGCTATCGCAATATGACCAACTTATTTCAACAAAACGAATTGCTAAACCTCACTTTTCGCCAGGATACCTTGACCGCAAACAAAGTGACCTTTGGACAAAAAAGGAACTTCCTTGGAGCCCAACATACGGGAGGTGCCATTTTCCAGGCGAAACTGGATCGATCACACCCCATAAATTTTGGATACAAAAACAAAACACTACCGCTTTTTAGGAACAGCAATATCTTTATAGAACCGGATAAGGAAAGTTTCAATAATCCCATCCAGTATACTAGGGATCCTTTGTTAAGCGGATATATTTCCGAGGAAAATCTTGCTCAGCTCAAGGGCAGTGTTCCCTTTCAGGTACAGAAACTAGGAAAGGGGAAGGTATTTGTCTTTACGGATAACACCAATTTTAGGGCCTTTTGGTACGGCACGAACAAATTGCTCATGAACGCCATTTTCTTTGGAAAATTCATGTAATCTGGGCTATCCGAGACGTACATAAAGGAGGTTGAACAGAAAAATCCCGAGCACAACCGCCCCAGCGGAGGGCCAATCCAAAACAAACCCCAGGATTCCAAACAGCACAAGGTAAAATAAGGGATATACCAACAAAGCCAAGGCAAAACGCAAGGTAGCCGTGAATTCCGGTTCCCAGACCTTGGGTTTAAGCCCTTTTTTCCAAAGGAGGATTACGGGAAAATTCAGTACAAAAAACAACGGATATAATAATTGGTGAATTACAAAAGGGCCTTTGGCCCGTTCCGACGGCACCGGACCGCTTTCCAAATCCGCAATTTGGGCGTTTACGCCCAAGGGCTTCAGATAATTGGCCCCCGACCCATCAAGTTTGGCCAGGATCTCCATATAGTTCCCTTCATCTTCCACATGGGTGGTGAGTCCTTTTAGAGCCTGCGAAACCTCGTGTTTTAAAGTATCAATGCTAGCACGGGCATCACCTGCGGCGTATAGGGGTTTTACTGGAATATCTTGCCCAAAATAAATGGCCGTGCGATCCGGGAAGGCTTCAGCATAACGATAATTAAGCCCTACCGGTACCAGACGGATGTCCAGATCGGGGTTCTGTTCCATAGCAGCAAAGACAATACGGGTAAAACCCTTACTTAAGGGCCGTACACGGCGTTTTAGATTATGATTGGCTTCCGGGAACATTAAGATGGCCTCGTGCCCCTCCAATAGATCGGCACATTGCCTAAACACGGCATCATTGTTTTTCAAAGATTGCCGACCGTCCCGGATCCTATAGATGGGTATCATTTGTAAAAAACGGAACAAGGCTTTTAGCCAAGGTTTTTTGAAGACATCGGCCCGAGTAAGGAAGTAAGGTTTTCGATTGCAGTCCACTGCAATAAGCAATACATCCAACAGGGCACTTTGATGATTGGGAAGGAAAAGTACGGGTTTGTTTTTGGGAACGTTTTCAAGGCCATGGACATGAATCCTGGAAAAGTAAAGGGCAAGGGCATTTTTAATCCAAAGCTTTACAAGCCCATAGCCCAAATCCTTCATGCCAAGGTATGTTTTTCGGCGCTTTTTAAGGCGATAAACGACCCCTGATACCAGTTGTACATATCATGTAGAAAAAAAAAGTGGTCCATTGGCTATGTATTGGGTAAAACTTTGGGGTGGAAGATACGGTATATGGCCCTAACTTTACACTTTACCAAGTGCATTTTTGACCTATTCCCTTGTGGAAACCTGACGGGCCGAGTACTTTTGCTCCCTGCCCTACTCTAAGGCATGATAAATCTTTATAAAACGATTAAAATGGCAAATACCCCAAGTAATATGCTTCCACTTGGTACCCAGGCCCCTGATTTTAACCTGATGGATACCGTAAGTGATAAACCTTTGAACCTGGATTCCCTTAAGGGAAGGAAAGGGACGCTGATCATGTTTATCTGCAACCACTGCCCTTTTGTAAAGCATGTAAATCCTGAATTGGCAGCCATGGGCCGGGAATACCAACCCCAAGGTATCGGTTTTGTGGCCATATCCAGTAATGATGCAAAGAACTATCCCCAAGACGCCCCACATCGTATGAAGGAAACGGCCCGGGAAGAAGGATATTCCTTTGCCTATCTTTACGATGAAACACAAGATATAGCAAAGGCCTATGATGCCGCCTGTACCCCTGATTTCTTTTTGTTCGATGAAAATCTAGAACTGGTGTACAGGGGACAATTGGACGACTCCCGACCGGGAAACGGCCTCCCAGTAACGGGCAACGACCTTAGACGGGCCATGGAAGCCCTCTTGCAAGGCCTTCCCGTGGTTGCCAATCAAAAACCAAGTATTGGCTGTAACATTAAATGGGCCCAGGCATAAAGGCTTGCTAGGAGCGATGTACTGCGGACAAGGTACCAAGTAAGTCTACAATCCTAGACCGTCCTATGTAGCGCCGGTTACCGCTACTCACCCTTGGGCCAGCCATCCTTTTCTGGATAACAGATTGTATATATGGGCGTAGTGGTGGTTTCCATGCCAAACATAGCGACCTATATTTTCCCGTAAGTTCGTGGGCATATTGCCATCTGGATGTACAAATTCCCTATCCAGGTCTTTGGGCGAGAGTCTTCGTAGCAGATAGACCAATTTCGCATGAACAGCACTTAAATGATCTAAGGATAGCTGAATGGGGGCAATCCTGGTATCCATAAGTTCCGCCCAACCCTTCTCATCGTAGGCCTTGATCACCGGCCGATTTTCCGTTAAGGCCCATTTAAAGCGGATATAACTATTGTGATGACTGTCCGAGACGTGATGGATTACTTGGCGTACCGTCCATCCATTGGGCCTATACGGCGTTTCCAATTGCTCGTTGGTCAAGTGGGAAACCAAACTGCTAAGCCGTCCTGGATATTCCTCAAGTCCAGAAATCCAATCCGCTTCCATTTTTGCCGTTATTTCTTCCGGAACCAGAAATTTTCCAATAGGATAACGTAGTTGTTCTAAATTCTGCATAGCCAGTGCGTTTATACGATTTAAAAATATTCTATATTCTTTCAGTAAAAACCCTTTTCCAAACTTTAATAGATTTTTAACCTCACAAAAGAGGTGGCCCCTCCCAATCATCGGTTACTTTTGTTCCTCACGGAAACATAAACTTTAGGCCCATACGGGAACGATTCCTTGGGCCAACAAAAATTTGTACATATGGCTACTTTACGATTGGGCGATACCGCTCCTAATTTTAGTGCGGAAACCTCGGAAGGCAATCTTAATTTTTACGAATATCTCGGGGAAAGCTGGGGAATCTTGTTCTCGCATCCCGCGGATTTTACCCCGGTATGCACCACCGAATTGGGTACTGCAGCCAAGTTTAAGGGTGAATTTGACAAACGCAATGTAAAAATGATGGCCCTTAGCGTAGATGGGGCGGAATCCCATAAAGAATGGATAAAGGATATTAACGAAGTGGAAAAGACTACCGTTAACTTCCCCATCGTGGCGGACGAAGATCGAAAGGTGGCCACTTTGTACGACATGATACATCCCAACGCCAACGACAAGCTTACCGTACGTTCCGTTTTTATCATTGCCCCGGACAGGACCATTAAGCTGATCCTTACCTATCCTGCTTCCACTGGACGTAACTTCTATGAACTTTTGCGTGTTGTGGATTCCCTACAATTGACCGCTTATCACAAAGTGGCCACCCCGGCAAACTGGGAACATGGAAACGACGTGGTGGTGAGCCCTGCCATCCCCACTGAAGAGGCCAAGGAACTGTTTGCGAAGGGGGTAGAGGAGATAAAGCCTTACCTACGGATGACCCCAGATCCCACTGCTTGATTCTTTATAGGATAGGGAAAGAGCGATTTTACCTAAAGATAACTTTCAAAAAATCACGCTTTTAAAGATTTTAACATTACCTTCGCGTTTTAATTTAATTTTTTAATTTTTTTATTATGGGTAAAGGAACAGTAAAGTTC
>JBCCZF010000189.1:0-5992 GCA_039188035.1 Bacteroidota bacterium
GGGGCTTCATTGGGTATCCACTCTCCAAAAAAGCAACCCTAAAATTTGCATGACTCGGAAAATCCGGATTATTTAATTGCTTGGAGATCACCCTAAAAAACACAATGGCTATTCTTAAAAGTCACCCATGAACTTCCGCACCGCTTCCCGAATCAATGGTGCAGCATTTTGCAGGCTGTATTCCAAAGGCTTGCCATAATCCCTAATCTCCAAAATAGCCTGGAGGCCCAGGGCATTTTTCTCCTCTTCGGTAAGTGTACATTGCCCACATACAACTACCACGGGGATTGCATTCTCCCTACCCAAATCGGTTACCCCTTTGATCAACTTCCCATGCAGCGTTTGGTGGTCCAACTTGCCCTCCCCGGTAATTATAAGATCAAAAGCCCTTTCCCGAATTTGGGTTTTTATGTTGCTCAACCCCAAAATAAAATCGATTCCCGGAACATAATCGGCACCCAAAAATGCCTTTAAGCCATAGGCCGTTCCGCCTGCCGCCCCAGATCCCGGAACCTGTGCCACCTTCTTGCCCAGGACATCCTGTACAACACGATCTAAATTACGTAGCCCTTGATCCAAAAGCGATAGCTCGGAATCGTTCGCTCCCTTTTGGGGGCCGTACACATAGGCCGCACCATTGGGACCATAAAGTGGGTTATCCACATCGTTTACAGCGTAAATCGCTACCTCCTTAGGATTCCGAATAAGTGTATCCATGGCTATATGGGCAATGTATCCCAGATTCTTGCCCAAGGGCTCCAGGACATCGTTTTTAGCATCCAAAAATCGAAATCCCAAGGCATGGGCAATCCCTATACCCCCATCCGTAGTGGCACTTCCCCCCAAACCCAGATAGATTTCCCTTACCCCTTGCCCAAGGGCATGTTTTAGCTGTACCCCGGTCCCCAAGGTGGAGGTTTCCCCCGTTTGTCTTTCATGGGGTTTCAACAATTCCAAACCTGAGGTTTGGGCCATCTCAATATACGCCTGGACCCCGTCCTTGCCAATTATGTAAGGGGCTCGGATTTCCCTGCCCAAAGGATCCACGGAATCCACTTCTATTTCCATGCACGTACTATTGTGCGCTACGGCCTGGAGAAAGCCATCGCCCCCATCCGAGGCCAGCAAAGATCGTATCTTTGCCTGGGGCCTACTTAGGCGTATGCCTTGGGAGATAGCAAAAATTACTTCTTGGGCCGTAAGAGATCCTTTAAACTTATCCGGGATTAGAAGTATTCGCATACGGCTGCTAATGGATTGGAACGAAAACGTTGGATTTTACGACAAACAATTTTCAAATATACCCTTTAATCCCTACTTTTAAAGTCTGTTGATACGCTGTAGTTCATACCCAATGCGCACGGACAAATCATTGCTTCTTAAGGGAATTCGACTACTCGCGTACACCCTCATATTTATGTTCACATCCCCTGTAGTATTGTATCAAGCCTTTAAAAATCAGGAGCATCCCTGGTTTTGGCCCGTTTTTGTAATTGGCCTGCTGGTAGCCATAGCTGCCTTGGCGAGCGGGTTTTATGCTATGAAAGTCATCATGGATTCCTTATTCGGAAAGAAAAAGGGTTAAAACACATACATTCCCGTTTAGGGAAAAACAATAATTACTAGAGTTATGAGTATATTGGATCGAAGGGATTTTATTCGAAAAACATCACTTGCAGGAACCGCTTTGTCCGTTGCTCCCGTAGCGGCACAGGGAGGTAGACACTTTTTGGAACGACCTTTTACACAACGCTATATGGGTGATTTTGCCGCTCCAAAATTATCTACCATCCGCGCCGCTTTCATTGGGGTCGGCTCCCGAGGCCCCGGACATCTAAAATTCTTTGCAGGTTTGCCGGACACCGAGGTAGTGGCAATTTGTGATCTATACGAAGACCACGCCAAACGATGGACGGCAGAGGCCAAAAATATTGGAAAAGGAAAACAGCACCAGAAAGTGAAAACCTATTTTGGGGGTGAGGAGAAATGGCGAACCATGTTGCAGGAAGTGAAACCCGATGTGGTATTTATCTGCACCAATTGGAAAAACCATGCCCCTATGGCCATTGGGGCCATGAACAGCGGGGCCCATGCTTTTGTTGAAGTTCCCCTGGCCGTTACCATTGACGAGTTGTGGGATATTGTGAATACTTCCGAGCTTACCCAAAAACATTGCATGATGATGGAAAACGTCAATTATGCCCGGGAAGAACTCATGTTCCTGAATATGTGTAGGCAAGGGGTCATTGGGGAACTACTACATGCTGAAGCGTCCTACATCCATGAGCTTCGCGGTCAAATGGCGAATCAGGAACGGGGAACGGGTTCCTGGCGCACGCACCACTATGCCGAGCGAAACGGCAACTTGTATCCCACCCATGGTCTTGGTCCCGTGGCCCAATATATGAACTTGTGCCGCAAGGACGATACCTTTAATACCCTGGTATCCTTCTCCACCCCATCCATTGGCAGGGAATTATACGCCAAGAAAAATTATGATCCGGACCACAAATGGAACCAATTGCAGTATATGGGAGGGGATATGAATACCTCCATTGTAAAAACACATCTGGGGAGGACCGTAATGATGCAGTGGGACGAGACAAGCCCTAGGCCCTATTCCAGGCATAATCTAGTCCAGGGAACCAAAGGTGTCCTTGCCGGATTTCCTACAAGAATCGCCTTGGAAGGCGGTGTTGAAGGGATTTCGGAGGATCACCACCACTGGGTACAGGACAAGGAACTGGGCGCCATCTATGAAAAGTACGACCATCCCCTCTACAAGCGTCTAAACGGGGCGGCCAAGGAAAGTGGCCATGGCGGTATGGACGGCATTATGATGTACCGCATTGTGGAGTGCCTTCAAAAGGGGCTCCCCCTTGACCAAAACGTATATGAAGGTTGCTTCTGGAGTGCCATAGCCCCTTTGAGCGAGGCTTCCGTAGCCGGTGGGGGTATGCCCCAGAGCTTCCCGGATTTCACCCGCGGGAATTGGAAAAACACCAAGCCCCTGGGCATCGTGGAATAGGTTATTTTTTGTCCTTGCCCTTGGAATTCCACTTGTTGGTAAGCGCTGCATAGTCGTAGTCCAAAACGGACTCCTGGCGTTCCAGGACATAGGCGGCAAAGGCCCTCTGTAGAATATCCTCTATCTGGTAATCCTCATGTACCTGATCGGGATGGAATTCCTCCTTGATGCTTATCTTGAACATCTTGGCCGTGGTCTGGTACCAGAATGCACGCCACCCACTGCGCAGTTCCTTTACCAAGTCAAAAGCGGTGGAACCGGTCTGTCGATAGATCAATTTTACCAAAATCTGACCCTCCGTGCGTGTTAATTTCTTGAGCTTGGCGGAGAACTCCTCCTCAATGTATTTTTGGACCTCCTTGGTATACTTTTTGCGCTTGCGCTTGCGTTTTATTTGGGAAAGGCTATCATTAAGCGCAACCAAGCGTTCCGCGGCCAATTTTGCATAGGGATACACTTTTAGCGTTTTTCGTCGTAAGATGTAATACCGTAACTTATCGCGGTACGAGGGAAACTCCAATTTGCTAAATACATAGACCTCTTCCAAATCTATGGCATGCCGCATTATGGAATCGCCTTCAATAATAATCTGCTTTTCGGATAAGGAGTCCAGCGGCTCTTCCCGTATTTGGGCATCTGCCGAATGAAAAAAAACACAGAAGGCGGCAAAAAGGACAATCTCTTTCATAATGCTTCAATAGCAAGACCAATGCCAAAAATAACGATTATTCCGCACGCTTATTATTGAATATTGCTAAGTTTGTAAGCAAACATACTACGATGGCCAAAGCAAAGATATTGACCAAAAAGTCCATGGTTTTTTTTGAAAAATACCTGAAAAATGCCGCACCGACCGGATACGAATGGGAAGGGCAAAAAATTTGGATGGACTACCTAAAACCCTATGTGGATACCTTTATAACGGACACCTATGGGTCTGCCGTAGGGGTGATAAACCCGGATTCCGATTATAAAGTGGTCATTGAGGGACATTCCGATGAGATTTCCTGGTATGTCAACTACATTACGGACAATGGTCTTTTGTACGTTATACGCAACGGGGGCAGCGATAACCAAATAGCCCCTTCCAAATGGGTAAACATCCATACCAAAAACGGTATGGTCAAAGGGGTCTTTGGCTGGCCCGCCATCCATACCCGGAACCGCGCCAAGGAAGAACCCCCCAAGTTGGACAATATTTTTATCGATATCGGGGCCAAGAACAAGGAAGAAGTGGAAAAAATGGGGGTGCATGTGGGTTGTGTCATTACCTATCCGGATGAATTCCAAATCCTGAACAAGGATAAATTCGTATGCCGTGCCCTGGACAACCGGGCCGGGGGCTTTATGGTGGCCGAGGTGGCCCGCCTATTACATGAAAACAAAAAGGAACTGCCCTTTGGACTGTACATTACCAATGCGGTCCAGGAGGAGATTGGCCTGCGGGGCGCCGAAATGATCACACAGACCATACGGCCAAATGTGGCCATCGTTACCGATGTGTGCCACGATACCACTACCCCTATGATCGACAAGAAAAAACAAGGGCATACCGAAATTGGTGCGGGGCCCGTTATTTCCTATGCCCCTGCCGTACAAAACCGACTCCGCGAACGCATCATCGAAACTGCGGAAAAAAACAGTATTCCCTTTCAGCGCCTTGCGGCCTCACGTTCCACGGGAACGGATACGGACGCCTTTGCCTATAGCAATGGCGGGGTGGCCTCCGCCCTCATATCCTTACCCCTGAGGTATATGCATACCACCGTGGAAACCGTGCATCGGGACGATGTGGAGAACGTTATCCGATTGATCTATGAGACCGTATTGAATATTGAAAAGGGGGAAACTTTTAGTTATTTTGAATAAGCCCCGCCTAAAGAGGCTGCCTAAAAACCAAACCACTATGGACTTAAAGTCCATAGTGGTTTAGTTGATCCAAAATTGTTTGGTCCATGTGAACACCCGCATGATACAAGGTGTGATTTCGGAAAAGGGATGGATTGACAAACTATCCAAGGAAGATTACCAGGCATTGAGCCGTTGATACCCGCATATGTGAGTTTAAGTTGGATATGATGGCCATGTAGGTCTATCCTTCTCTGTACCAATAAAGGTTCCTTTTACAGCACTCTCGGGTTTGAATTGGTGAAATGACTTCATTGATGCGAAAACGTCCAAAGTAATCGCAATCTACTAGAATAATTTGGGTCTGTTTTTTTTTGAAATTTTTTTTGACAAATCGTCAATTAGATAAAAAATCCCGTACAAAAAAGAGAGTTGAATGAGCAGGGAGGATTACGTGGCCTCAGTAGATTAAACTGCGAAACACGGTAAACCACCAAACCGATTAAATTTCCGGTTAGAACATTCTTCTTGTAAATCATTTGGGACCTGCGGAATCCATATTGGCAATCGCATATAATTACAGCTAACCTTCATTGGCGTTCCATCCTCAAACCCACAAAGCCTACATCGTCTGTACCATCTTCATCAAAATCCAATTCAATTTCCCCTGAAAGCATAAGGGTTCCTTCCGTATCCAAGGTTATGTTCCATTGGGCTTCATCCCCTGGACTGTCGGAATCCAGCAGAATTGCCAGCCATAGCCCATTGAAGCCCATTTGGCCCGATAAATCAACGACAGAGCCTTGGGGCAACGAAAACCGGGAGGTAAACCTTCCGTTATTTTCTATGTTCAAAGTCACTGTGGCCCCTAAGGCGGAATAATCAATATTCTCCTCTTGGCCTTGCGGTACGTCAATGTCTTGGAACCCAACGAACGTAGATATCCAACTTCCCGATATTTCCGCGATGGACAACTCGTCCCCTTCCAAGGGGGGATCAAACTCATCGTCATCCCCACAGGCAAGTGAAAATATAAGACAACACGAACTTAAAATAATTCCGAGTCTGTTGTAAAACTTCGTCCTTATCCTGTACAAAAAAGAATTGTTGCTAAAC
>JBCCZF010000190.1:0-5983 GCA_039188035.1 Bacteroidota bacterium
GGATTATTGGGATTGCAGATAAAAACCAGTTGATAATTCTTAGGGCTGAGCTTTTTTTTATCAACCAAATCATAATCCAGTCCATGGATCTCGCAGGCATCGCCATATTCCGAAAAAGTGGGTGCAACGATTGCGGCAGATTTCCCGGAAAACCATTGTGCAATAAGATAAAACGCTTCCGTGGCCCCATTGGTGAACAAAAAGTGGGATTTGGGCAACTGAAACTTCCTGGAGGCGGCTTCGCTAAGTTCTTCCGCAGCCGGGGAAGGGTAGTTTTGGATGGTATGGGCGACTGATGAAATGTTGGCCAAAAGTGCCGGCGGACAGCCCTTGTAATACACGTTGGAACTGAAATTGTGCCTTATTTTACCATCATACCGATGCAAATCGTCCCCGTGCCCGTAAATCATGCTTCCCTACTGTTTTTGAGAATCGCATCCATATCCAAGTGCTGATCGATCCATGCCGCAAGGGCATCGTACTGCGCTTCCTTAAAGGCCAAATAGTCTTTTGCCTGGGCTTTCCTGTCCTTTAGATGAAGTAACTCGTTCACCACTACGGGGTTGTCCAAAATCCCATGAAGATAGGTGCCCCAGCTTTGGTTTCCATCAAAATAACCTTCGGGAACTCCATCCACAACATTTACATGTTTGCCATGGGGGACGTGGGTTGCCCCCATGTGAATTTCATAACCGGTACAGGCCTGTTGGTAGGTTTTGTATCTGAAATTTTGCTGTTTCACGGTTTTTTCCTTCGTAAGGGTGGTGGTCACATCAAACAATGCCAAACCCCTTTCCTTCCCAAGATCGCTTTCTACCCTAAGGGGGTCTTCGATCCATTTTCCCATCATCTGGTACCCCCCACAGATTCCTATAATAGGTATTTTGTGGTATAAATGTTGTATGATTTTGTCGATGCCCTCCACTTTTAGAGCCACCAAATCTTCAATCGTATTTTTTGTCCCGGGGATGATGAGCACATCGGCCTTTTTAAGTTCCTCCAAATCCCTGGTAAAATACAGGTTGATCAACGGCTCTTGCTCCATCGCCTGAAAATCCGTGTAATTGGACATATAGTGCAAATGGACGACGGCTATATTAAGCTTGTTTTCTCGCGCTGTCGTTTTCCGTTGTTTTAGCGCCACGGAATCTTCCTCTTCCAGTACAATATCCGAAGCATAGGGCAGCACCCCGAGCACCGGGATTTGGGTCAGATCTTCCAGCATTTTCCTTCCTTCTTCAAATAGGGTGATATCCCCGCGGAATTTATTGATTAGGATTCCTTTGACCAGTTTGCGCTCCCACGTTTCCAATAAGGCGATAGTACCATAAACACTTCCGAATACGCCTCCCTTATCGATATCGGCAACCAGATATACGCAGGCATTGGCAGCCTGTGCCATGCGCATATTAACGATATCCCGATGCTTTAGGTTTAGCTCACTGATGCTGCCTGCACCTTCCATTACGATAGGGCCAAAGTCGCGATTCAGGGTGTGAAAAGCCTTTTGGGCCTCCTGGAACAAATGGTCTTTATCATGGGCAAAGTATTCCTTGGCCGTCTGTACGCCCAATGGCTTGCCGTAGAGCACCACTTGCGACTTGTTGGTTCCGGAAGGTTTCAACAAAATGGGGTTCATCTCAACCTTTGCCGCCAATTTGCAGGCCTCCGCCTGTACCGCCTGCGCCCGCCCAATTTCCAGACCGTCCGGGGTAGAAAAGCTGTTGAGGGACATGTTCTGTGCCTTGAACGGGGCCGGGTTATACCCATGGTTTTTCAACCACCTGCAGATTCCAGTGCTTATCCAACTCTTGCCCACATCGGATCCGGTCCCTACCAGCATAATTGGCTTTATCTTTCCCATTTCGGATACCTTGCAAAAATACGGTTTAACGCGTGGCTCTGCTTCCTCCTAAACCTATCGTCCTTAAAGTTGGGGAAACGCAATTGTAGCGCCAACTTTTGTTGTGTCTTTTGGTTATTCGCCTCCATTGTTTTCTATGCGTTTTCTGTTTTGCAAGGTGATCATTTCGGCCATTTCTTCCTCGGTGGGCAGTACGGTTTTATATTTTGAGGCAAAAAGTTGTTGGCTTTCCTGTAATACCGAGTATTTTACCATGGTCTCATCTTTTTCCGTACAAAGTATAATACCTATGGTGGGGTTATCGTCTTCTGCGCGTTTTAGGGCATCGAACATACGCACGTACATATCCATTTGTCCAATATCCGAATGGTTGAGCTTTTTGGTTTTTAGGTCAACTATCACAAAGCATTTTAGCAGATAATTGTAGAATACCAAGTCGATATAAAAATGACCGGTTTCCGTACTAATACGCATTTGGCGCGCCACAAAAGAAAAGCCCTTCCCAAGTTCTAGCAGCAGCTTTTGCAGGTTTTCTATCAATGCTTTTTCCAGAGCGGATTCTTTGCCCGTACGATCTTCGGGCACATCTAAAAACTCCGGTACGTAAGGATCCTTAATAAAACTGCCGGGTTCTTGTTTTTGTTTTTCGCCTTGCCGGGTAGAAAGCAAACGTCTGTAATATCCCCTTTTAATATTTCGCTCCAACTGCCGGGAACTCCAATTTTGGGAAGAGGCTTCCTTAATGTAAAAATTTCTCTCATTGGCGTCATTAAGACGCATAATGCGTCTGGTATTCGTCCAACTTAAATAGGCTACGCAGTGCGTAGCGAATTGCTCAAAATCAGGAAAAACATGATAAAATTGCCTCATGTTTTTTAGATTGGCTTCTGAAAATCCTTTACCAAACTCAGCGGATAAATGCCTAGAAAGATTTGTGATAAGTTGCTCTCCATAGGCTGCCCTATTGTTTCCCTGCTGTTCCTGTTCCACAATACGCCTGCCTATTTGCCAATAGGTCTGCACCATTACCGTATGAACCGTTTGGTATGCCTTATGCCTTGCTTCTTTTAGCAAATTGTCAATTTCGACATAAAACGTTTTATCCGGACTAACCTCTTTATTCATACGTATGTGAACTTGTCTTGAGTTGTTATTACTTGCTGTAAAATTATCTTTTGCGCCCAACCGCATCTTCTGGCCGCTCCCTTTAAAAGCCCACTGGGCTTTTCTTCGTTCGCCCCCTGTCTTTTTCTCGCTCCGTAGCTGTGCCTCCGCTAGCCTCTTTCGCCATAGTAGCAAAGTTACGAAGGCCGAGAAGCTTCTGCGACACGCGGGCTGCTACCTGCCCTGACCGGCAAGGCGGGTGCAGCTCGAATCCCGAGTCCTCGGGATATTTGGACACAACCCGTCCGACCGGAATGCCCGCCTGTACCAGATCGGGCAGGCCCGCCTGAACGAGATCGGGCAGGGGCGGGAACCTCAATGTTTCGCTTAAACAAAACAACACAAAAGGTGTTGACCTACTATTTCCTTTAACCGTTTTCCCCAGTAGCTTTTTATCAGGCATGCTTAAGGGGCATTGGGGTTTTACACATTTGCAAAAAGAGCTTCTCAAAACTATTCAAAGTCAGGATTAAATACTAATTTGCACCCTAGTGTTTGGGTGGATTTTCCCCTAGAATGGGGGAAGCCTTAATATGGGAATCCGGTGAACCGCCAATGAGCGGTAAATCCAGAGCTGTACCCGCAACTGTAAGCATGTGCCGAACTGTACCACTGCGCATAGTCGAAGTGCTTTTCGGCATCTTGTCCAAGCAAGTTGTTATTTCTTCAAACCACTGCTTGTACCGAACTTGTTTCGGTATCTGCTTTTATTAGAGACCGGATGGCACCTTTTTTCAGATACTGAAACAGGTTCAACAGGTGGGAAGGTTAAATAACAAGTGCAAGCCAGGAGACCTGCCAAAACACATCAGTATCACAGCTTTCGGGATCAAAGGCTTTATGACACATTCCGTACTTCCCCATACATCCTAGTTTTAGGATAGCCTTTTGTATGGACCAATGCCATAAATCACAACCCGGAAAGGAAACGAGATTTAGAGCCTGTTTTGAAAATAGTCTCTTAGTGAACTCCTTTTGTGTTGTTTTGTTTAAGCGAAACAACGCGAGACGAGTTCAAATTGTTAGAAAATGGCATATCAATGACTATCGATTCGGTTCTTGCAAGTCTGCAAACGTTGTTTCTTGGTCTTTATGGGCTAAACGGCATTGTCATGGTCACAAAAACAAATAAAGCATCCTGGATTGCTGTTTTTGCCACCTTTTTGGGTTTTTCCCTACTTTGTCTTTTTTGGAAAGGCCTGATACAGAACCACGTTCAGCATATCATTCTCTCTTTATTGGCACTGGACTATATCTTCCAGGTACAAAACCCCGATGACAATAGCTTCAAAACAGTAACCGGCTACGCAGGGATATCCTTTATGGCGTTCACCGCAACCTACTTTCGGTTGGAACTCTCCAAGTTCTGGCTAATTCTTCCTTTTGTTGTGGTCACACTACTTTTTTTGGTAAACCGATGGCCCAGCCTTATTCGCAATCAACACGCGTATTTTTGTAAAGCCGGAACGCTCCTCACTTTGCTGCTTATGGCCGAACCTATAGCCTTGGGCGTACAGCAAAACCTGAAACCTATTGCCACCATTCCAATAGACTCTATTTTTAATCAACGGAACTTCGTGCTTCTTGGCGTACTCCTTTTACTGGTGCTCGGAGGTTTTTTATGGAAAGAAACCCGCACAGCGGGATTTTGTAAGAAGACGTAAATACAACAACTGTTTGAAAATCAAAATATCAGCCTAATCCTAAACAAATGAATATAATCGAATCCATTTTACTGGCCATCTCCAACCTGCTGTACTACCCGGTGTTGTTCGGCGTTCTATTTGTATTGGTGCATCAAGCCTTTGCGGTGGGCAAGTTTTTAAGTGAACTGAAACAACGGCGCACCAAGAACTTTAAACAGCTTAAGGCGTTTGAAGCCCGGCACAGCGACTATTTTAAAGCGCCCGCCCCAACGTACAAGGCCATAGAATACGACCTGGTCTCCAAACTTCGCGAATGGCATCAAAACTACAGCAAGTCGCTCAATGCCAATCGGCTGGTGATCAAAGCGGGGCCTTCCCTAGGCCTTTTAGGGACGCTTATCCCCATGGGTACGGCATTGGCCTCCCTGTCGCAAGGCGATCTTATGGTGATGTCAGCCAATATGGTTACCGCTTTCACCACCACGGTAGTGGGCATGTTCGCCGGACTTACGGCCTTTTTATTGCATTACAAGCAAATGGAATGGATGAAAAAAGACCTACAGCGGTGCGAGGCCTTATGTGAAAAGAGTTTGGTGGAATGGGAAATGACGTCGGAACACCATCAAAAAATCGCTAACGATTAAGCCATGGGGTTATTAAAAAAACGTTCGTTCATCGACAGGGAATTTGCTGTGGAAACGGAGGATCCCATTAGTAGTATGGCCAATTTGTTCGATGTAAGCGTGGTCTTTATCGTGGCCCTCTTTTTTGCGCTGTTTATGGCCTATAGCACACTGGATCTCTTTAATCCCGATTCCAAATTAACCATTACCAAGACCATGCCCAACGGCGAAATTCAAATCATTTCCAAAAAGGGCAAGGACATCAAGATTGAAAAGGTAACGGAAACCACTGAATCGGGCCGGGGGGTAAAGCTCGGTACGGCCTATAAACTGGAAGACGGCCGGGTTATTTATATCCCTGAGGATGAATAAACCCGCTAAGCGGATGGGAGAACTGAAAAATCCGGCTTTAATCGCCTATCTATTATTCAGGCTAGTTTACCATTTAAAGTGATAACATCAAACCAATGAAATATATACTGCGATTCGCTTGCCTTATCCTTCTTTTAGGTATCGGTTCGATGCATGGCCAGAGCACGGATCAAAAAATAGATATCGCCCTACTGCTTACAGATTCGTATCGCTTTTTAGGGGAAGGCACGGCCAAAGATGCCCAAAAAGCATTAAAGGACCAGGGTATAAATGCAAGGGTAAAAACGTACTATCATGCCGATTTTGATCATTTA
>JBCCZF010000191.1:0-5975 GCA_039188035.1 Bacteroidota bacterium
GTTGGCCCACCAGTTTGAAAATGCTGTACAGGCAATTTCCTTTGTACAGGAAAATACGGTGGATTTAATGTTTGTGGATATTAATATGCCGGATTTAAATGGAATGGATTTTGTGAAATCGCTAAGCGATCCGCCCAAAATTATTTTTACCACAGCGTACAGTGAGTATGCTCTAGAAGGGTTTCGAGTGGATGCAGTAGATTATCTTTTAAAGCCTATTGGGTATTCCCAGTTTTTAAAATCGGCTCAAAAGGGCAAAGAGAGGGTTCAGCAGGGAAAAAACAAGGCCGGGGAATTACAAAGTGATGACGATTTCCTGTTCATAAAGTCGGAATATCGGATTTTACGAGTTAAACTATCGGATATAAAATACATTGAGGGCATGCGTGAATATCTTCGTATCCATATGCAATCCGAAGAACCAATCATGACATTGATGAGCATGAAGAAAATGGAGGAGTATTTGCCAAAATCCAACTTTATGCGCGTACATCGGTCCTACATAGTTGGTCTTGATAAGGTCAAAACCGTTGAACGGAACAGAATTGTTTTTGATGAAGGCATCTATATCCCGATAAGTGAAAAGTACAAATCACAGTTTCAGGAATATCTAGATGATAATTTCCTGATTTAAGAACTCTCCTTTACCATAGTTTTAAATCCGTATCTGCTACATATCGTAACAATCAAGAAAGGGAGTCTTCTTTGTATTGGCCACCACTTAACCTTACGCTTGTAATCCATCCGGCACTTGAAAAGACGCTTTAAGCCCATTGTATCCGTTGAAATACCGATAGTGCCGAATCGTTCTTAGGGTTGGCCATATCCAAAATCGCAGCATTTACAATGATACCGTGTCCAAATGCATTTATGTTTAATGGACAAATGAACAAGATCAAAGTAGACCCGACCTAAATACACAACAGATTTTTCCGTTATTCCTTAGTAGATACGACCTCTATTTCAAGTGCGAGATCTTAAATTGGAAGGAGATAATAAAAAAACCATACACACAGTATGGTTTTAATGTCTTTGCGATGGATAAAATTTTAATCTGCCAGAACAATAGCCCTATTGTCTTTAAGTTCCACAGTGCCACTTGAAATGGACAATGTGGTCTTCCCATTGGCATCCCTGCCAAATCGGTTCTGAAAAGCTTCTTCAATGGCAATATCGCCCTCTACTGTAACAACCCCTTCCTGGAGCAAGGATACAATTGGGGCATGATCCGTCAACATTTGGAATTCCCCATTGATTCCAGGGACGGTAACGGAAGTTACTTCACCCGAAAATAGGGTAGCCTCCGGGGATACAATTTCTAGATACATAGGTTTTGATTCTTATTTCACTTCCACCTAGGTGGTAATTCTAAAAATTTGGGGGTTATAGTGGGCAGTACCGGTTACCCGACACTGCCATTCCCTACTATATTTTATGCCTCGGCCAACATTTTCTCTCCGGCCTCAATGGCTTCTTCAATGGTACCTTTTAGGTTAAAGGCGGATTCGGGGAGGTGATCCAATTCCCCATCCATAATCATATTAAAGCCTTTAATGGTATCCTTGATATCTACCAACACTCCTGGGGTGCCCGTAAACTGTTCGGCCACATGGAACGGTTGGGAAAGGAAACGTTGTACCCTTCGGGCGCGACCTACGGCCAGTTTATCCTCTTCGGAAAGTTCTTCCATTCCCAAAATTGCGATAATATCCTGAAGTTCCTTATAGCGTTGCAACAGCTCTTTTACCCGTTGCGCACATGCGTAATGGTCTTTTCCCAAAATCTCCGGGGTCAGGATCCGGGAAGTGGAGTCCAAGGGATCCACGGCAGGATAAATACCAAGCTCGGCAATCTTACGGGACAACACCGTAGTTGCATCCAAGTGGGCAAAAGTAGTAGCAGGTGCGGGATCCGTTAGGTCATCTGCAGGCACGTATACCGCCTGTACCGAGGTAATGGAACCTCTTTTGGTTGAAGTAATCCGTTCCTGCATGGCTCCCATTTCGGTAGCCAGGGTGGGTTGATACCCAACGGCCGAAGGCATACGGCCCAAAAGGGCGGAAACTTCGGAACCGGCCTGCGTAAATCGGAAAATGTTGTCGACAAAAAACAGAACGTCCTTGCCTTGACCATCCCCTGCGCCATCACGGAAATACTCGGCAATGGTCAATCCGGAAAGGGCCACCCGGGCACGGGCGCCGGGAGGTTCGTTCATCTGGCCAAAAACAAAAGTGGCCTTGGAATCCTTCATCGCAGTTTTATCTACCTTGGACAAATCCCAGCCTCCTTCTTCCATGGAGTGCAGAAAATCATCCCCGTATTTTATGATTCCGGATTCCAGCATTTCGCGAAGCAAATCGTTCCCCTCACGGGTACGTTCCCCTACACCCGCAAACACGGAAAGACCTCCATGGCCTTTCGCAATATTGTTAATCAATTCCTGTATCAATACCGTTTTTCCAACCCCGGCACCTCCAAATAATCCAATCTTACCACCTTTGGCATAAGGTTCGATCAGATCAATAACCTTAATACCGGTAAACAAAACTTCTGTAGAAGTGGAAAGATCCTCAAATTTTGGGGCTTCCCTATGAATAGGCAATCCATTATCACCGCCCTTGGGCAAGTTCTCCATACCATCGATAGCATCCCCTATAACGTTGAACAACCTACCGTAAACCTCCTCTCCAATGGGCATTTGTATGGCATTTCCCGTAGCCAGAACTTCCGCACCACGGCTAAGTCCGTCCGTAGAATCCATGGATATGGACCGAACCGTGTTTTCCCCAATATGGGATTGTACTTCCAGTACCAGGGTGGAACCATCTTCCCGGGCAATTTCCATGGAATCATATATTTTGGGGAGCTCCGATCCCGAATCGAATTCAACATCTACCACCGGGCCGATAATCTGGGCGACTTTACCTGTAACTTTGGACATTACGATCTGTATTTACTATGTTAGGGAGGCCATTCTTTGTAAAAAGCCTTTGATTTTTCGGCTGCAAAGATAGGGTAATCCATTGGATTTGAAAACCGGAAACCCCTGTTTTTTACACATAAAAAAGGGAGTGGATAGCCACTCCCAAAAGTTTTATGAAAAGATAGATCTTACGGGTTTATCGTCCAAGAAACATAATAAATGGATCCTACCAGGCCACCGCCGACCACGGTAAAGTATTCATCCCCTAAAATATTGGATCCCCCGACCTTGAAAACCGATTTAATTCCAGGAACAGCATAGTTAATTTGTGCATCCAAAACAGTATAGGCAGGGACATCACCATCGGCAAAGGAAGCCTGCCAGAAAAAGGCATCGCTCCAACGATAGTTGACGTTGAACCCAAAATTAGGGAACAGTTCCTCATGCCCAAAGGAAGCCTTCACTTTATGTTGCGGTGTATTGAAACCGGGCCTAAAGTCCGGATCGGAAGCCTCGTCAAATTCAAAATCGACAAAAGTATAGTTGGCACCCAGGTCAAAACCGCCCAAAACCTTGGTACTAATACCTAGTGTAGCCCCATACGATTCTATCTCCGCTTCCGAATTGGTATAGGCCTGAAAGACCTGAGAGTCCCCAGACGCAATTTCCTGGGCAGAAGTGGCCAGATCGGTAACGTCCCTGGAGAAGGTAACGAACACCCTTTCCGTGGCAATAAAATCGTCGAAGGTATTATAATAGCCACTTAAATCCACGGTAAACTTGCCCAATTGGCCACGATAGCCCAGTTCAAAGGCCGTGACCTGTTCCGGCGTGATGACCCCAGGATTGGCCACTACCAAATCCCCAACATCACCGGATTGGGAAAATGCCTGGACGGAACTTATCGAAAAGGAATTCTCATAGGTATCCCGGGGCAAAAAGCTAGCGGTATTTCCCGTCCCCGTATTGGTCACCTCAAAAGTACGACTGTCCAAATTGTCCGGGGCGGATCCCACAAGGATAGCATTCCCCAGGTTTAGGCCAATAAACAAATCCTGGGTAGTGGGGTTGCGGAACCCCGTTTGGAAGGAGGCCCTAAAGTTGTGGTTGCGCTTTTCCCCGGCAGTGTAGGCCAGAGATGCCCTGGGGGAGAAAAAACCGTCAAAAAACTCGTTCTTGTCATAACGTACCGATCCGGTGAACTTCAAACGATCGTCCAAGAATTGTTTTTGGATCTGGGTATATAGCCCAAACTCCTGATAACTGATAGGTCCCGTAAGGTCCGTAAAAATAGTGCCCTGGGAATTCAATTCGTATTCCCGAAAAGAACCGCCAATTTGGATATCCGCAAAATCCCCTGTCAAGTGGCTAAAGTTATAATTGGCATCGATATGCCTTAACTTACTTTCATCAATAAACCGGGATCCCGTACTTAAGTCCCCATCTGCGGTAACCGCGTTTATGGCGCTTTGGAATTCCGGGGATCCTGGTACAAATCTCCCTGTATCCGCTACTTGCCTACCGGCAATGTGGGCCGCCTCAGAAGCCTGTTCCCGGGATGCTCCACCCTGTAAATTTCCAATAAAAGTAGGAATATAAGTCCCGATATAGTCGCCATACCACTGGGTATTGGATTTCCAGCGATTGTTGACGTTTATTCCCGTAAATACCATATCATAGGAATCCCCGGCATTTTCCGAGGTAATATAGCCCCTAAGGAAAAAATTGTCATTCCGGAATTCCAATTTATGCTGCTGCAATCGGAAATTATCGATGTAGTAGCGACTGGCACCCTGGAAGATAGTGGATCCCCTGCCTATCCTTCCATTATAGATAATCTCAAAATCGTCCCCAAAGGGGCGATAGTGGATGGCGCCATCAAACTTGACACTTTGGGCACCGTAGTCAGTAAGGTCACGTTCCGAATACCCGGTACGGGAGATGACAGCACTACCGACGGTTCCGGAAGGGAACCCCCCAAAGGCATCAAAATTGATATTTTGAACTACCTCATCCCCATATACATTAAGCCCATTATAGGCAGGGTTGCTCCTCGTTGCCCCGGGCATGGCCAGATCCGTTTCGTTTACGGCGAACCAATCCGTTCCGTCCAAAACTGAAAAATTGGCCTTTACCGCCAATTTATCGCTAAAGGCATGTGCCGCCCGTATCCCAAAGTCATAGTAATTATTGTCGCCCGCGGCCTCCTGGGAGGTAAGACCCGTTTTCACATAGGCACTTATGCCCTGAAAATCGAAGGGGCTTTTGCTACGCATAAAGAGGATACCGTTAAAGGCATTGGCCCCATACAGCGCGGATGAGGCTCCGGGAAGTATCTCTACACTCTGCACATCCAATTCGTTCATCCCCACCAAATTTCCCAGGGCAAAGTTCAAGGCCGGGGAAGAATTGTCCATCCCGTCCACCAATTGTACAAACCGATTATTGTCCACAGCGGAAAACCCACGGGTATTCACCGATTGAAAGGTAAGGCTACTTACATTGATATCCACACCCTTTAAATTTTCCAAACTACCATAGAAGGAAGCCGAAGAAGCATTTTCAATATCGCGAATTCCAAAGCGCTCCACGGAAACAGGGGATTCAAAAATACGTTCCGGGGTCCTGGAAGCCGAGATGACCACCTCGTCCAAAAACGTCTGGGCTTCCTGCAATACCACAGTAAGGGTTTCCCCTGTGGCATTTACCTCAACGGAATTTCCAGAATACCCTACACTGGTAATACGCAGTTCAAAAGGAGGTGTTTTCGAAGTACTTAAGGTGAAGTCCCCATCAAAATTGGCCGTTGTTCCCTCCGTGGTACCCGAGATGATGACATTGGCACCTGGAATAGGTTCATTGTTTTGATCCACGACCTTTCCATTTACCGTTGTTTGGGCAGAAACCATGGCCCCAATCAACATCAGGGGCAGGAATAATACTTTTCTCATGTTAATTCAAGGTTAGTTTTTCGTTATTGAAGCAAGATACATCTTTTTTTATAGGGGAAATTGCAAAACAGAAAAAATTATGCATGCATAGTATAAAAATA
>JBCCZF010000192.1:0-5973 GCA_039188035.1 Bacteroidota bacterium
AGTCCCATATAAGAATGATGTAATTAAAGATCAAATATCAAAGGGACATATTGTTTTTTCACATAGAAGGAAAAATGAAAATAAAGAATCTTTTTGACCCTAAAATTAAAGTTATTGGAATTTGAATTGTGCTAAGGTGTATAGAAGGCTGATATTGAACAACTGTGGTCGTCCCCAAAAAAACCAACTCACATAAAACAAAAAAAGTGACCTATACTGCCCTAATCGTAGAGGACATGCCCGATGCCCGGGAGCTGCTAAAAAACGATATTGCCACATGCCACCCAGAGATACATATCATTGGCACCGTCGGAAGTGTAGTGGAGGCAGCAAAAGCCTTGCGGAAAAGGGTGCCAGATATCCTTTTTTTGGATGTCATGTTGGGTGATGGTACGGGTTTTGACCTATTGGAAATTTTCCCCCAACTACCGTCCCGTATTATTTTCATTACCGCAAGTGACGAGTTTGCCCTTCGTGCCTTTAAATTTGCAGCCTTGGATTATGTGCTAAAACCCTATTCCCGGGAAGACCTGGCCAAGGCGATTAGCAGGGTTGGGGAACCGACGAAATCCCATACAGAGCGTTTGGATATTTTAAGGGAGACCATGGCTACCCCGGAAAAGAAACCCGCTCGTATATCGCTGCATACCTTGGACAAGATTAGTATTGTAGATTTGGATGATATCGTCCGTTGTGAATCCGACAGCAACAACACCATTTTTTATCTCAAGGATAAAAAAAAGGTCTTCGTAACCAAGACTTTAAAGTATTTTTCGGAACTGTTGCGGGACTACCAGTTTTTACGCATCCATCAGAGTCATTTGGTCAATCTGGATTATATCAGTGCCTATATTAAAACGGATGGGGGCTACCTTATGTTAAAAAACGGGGAAAACGTTCCTGTTTCCGTACGCAAGAAAGCCGAGGTCATCGATATTTTGGATCGGATGCACCGGTGATTTTAAACAGCATTGCTCTTGGATCTATAGCCTTTGGAATAACTGCGCTTTCTGAGTCCCAATTTTAGGTGTATTTTTGAGTTTAGACAGTCCATTAATCCCATGTTCATGGAAAATATAACTCAAGAACTCGCCAAAATGCGTGCGCGTTCTTTAAGTGATGCCGAAACCAAATGGTTTGAAGACCGTTTGGAATTGATAAAAGGTAAAAAATCGGGCAGGGATCTCTTTATGACCTATAGCCTCATTGCCTCCAAAATTCCCAATACACAATTCTTATCGGAAAAAGGGGAATCCAGTGAAGTCGCCGACTATTTGGAGCTACACAAGGCTACCCTGGTAGAACTATGTAGGATCGATTTGTTGGCCAATTTGTTGACTACCGATATGGACATCTTTTCCCCCAAGGTATCCCGGATTATTGAGGTAGCCGACATGGGCGAACTCACCACTTTTTTAAAATTCTTGATCCTGCTACCCAATCCGGAAGACTACAAGTTTACGGCGGTAGAGGCCTTGCGTACCAATATGACTACGGTGTTTAATGCCATTGCCCTAAACAATCCGTATCCGGCACGCTATTTTAATGAACAGCAGTGGAACCAAATGTACCTCAAGACTGCTTTTATGCAGGGCGATTTGAGTGCAATCCACAATATTGATCAAAGGGCCAATGTGGAATTAACGCGGATAATTTCGGATTATGCCCATGAACGTTGGGCGGCTTCACGGGAAATAGACCCTTACTTTTGGCGACCCGTTGCGTCATTTCTGAATGCTGAACTACTTAAGGATATGGAAAGACTGCTACGGAGTCCGAATCCCATGGAAAATAGGGCAGGGGCCCTATGTTGCCATGCTTCCGATTATTTGGGGGCCAAAGCACTATTGGAGCAGCACCCCTCTTTAAGGGATGCCATAATCCAGGGCAAAATTAGATGGGATACCCTAAAGGAAACCCCATGAGACACATAGCCCATGGAGTTTGAATTCATTACGATAAATTGACGACTACCGCAAGGAGTTGATCCAAGCGGCAATTTGTAAGGCCTCGTCCCGGGGAACCTGGGGCATTGGGGCCATAGGTGTAGCGTACTCCGGCCAATTTTTCGGTTGCGGATTGTAAATAAGTTCCACAATTTTCTCATTACTGTATTTCCTTTTGGAAATGGCCTTAAAGGAAGGCCCCACGACGCGTTTGTCCTTTTGGTGACAGGCAACACAGGTGTTGTCCGTGAGTAGGGTTTGAACTTGTTTATCTGTCAATACAGGAACGGTATTGTCCTTGGCGCGCACCACTTTCTTTTTGGCGACTGGTTTTTTCTTGACCTTGGCCCGTTTTGTGGACAGCTCCGAGGAAGGTAGTTTGGCCCCTTCTGGAATGGCATTAAGGGTATAGTAAAAAGTAGGGTGAAGGATGCCGGTTCCATCCCCTTTGGATTTCAGGCCTGGCAAACTCATCTCATAGACATAATATTGCCGGAGGTTGTTCAGTACAATGCGCACTTTACGCCCATCCGCACTTACCTTTACGCCCTTTACGGAAGTTTGTTCCAGGTTCGTCTGGGGACTCCCATAGGCAGCGTGGTATTTGTAGATATAGCTTTTGCCGGAATAGGAATCCAACAACTCGGCAGATGCCCGGTCTACGGGTTTGGTGAATTCAATTTCAAACCCATCGGGCATGGCCCGCACCGTTTTCATCTCAAAAGGGATTTTTCCCGTCCAAGTCAGGTACTGTAATCCAGAATTAGTAGTACCCGCAGATCCCCAACCCCGATTGGTCTCTCCAACAAAAAGATTGCCTTTCTTGTCAAAGTCGAAACGCATCACCCCGGATTGAAACCCCGACCTAAAATCGAATGCAACGCCTTGGTACTGCCCTTTGATTTTTTCCATGACCACACGCATGATTTTGCTCTGTCCCATGTCCCCTACAAAAGTTTGCCCGTCAAATGGGCCAAATTTTCCCTGGGTGTCATCCACCATAATTTCAGAGTTTGAGATGCCCAGGATGCCGTGGGGAAGGATAACCGCAGGAAGCTGTAGTTCCGGAAAATAGGCTTTTGCCTCGTAAACGAAAAGAGGGTCTTTTTCATCCTTTATATTTTCAGGCTTTACATATCTCCCATTTTTCTTGATCTGTCGTTTATCTATCTTACTGTAGAATTGTTCTTCGGTAAGGGTAATGGGCGAATTTTCTTCCCCGCTCCACTTTAGCCCTGCCGGATGCCCGGTAAAGGCTCCCTTGGGCAAATGCCATATACCGCCGCTTCCGACCCAATCCCCTTGATTTTCCGTATAAAACAATTCCCCATCTATGAGGCCATAACCCGCTGGGGAACGCATGCCCGTGGCCCAGGGCTCCATTTTCCCGTCCTCCGTTATCTTCATAGTCCAGGCCCTCCACGGAACCCTGCTTTCCCCACGCCACCATTCTTGGTTGCCAAAGGCCACATTGGCCGTGACAAAGAAGGTATTGTCCGGGGCCAGGACGGGGCCGAAGGAATACTCGTGATAATGTGTGGATAAGGGCCAGGCATAAATAGTATTGTACTCGTCAGCCATACCATCGCCATCGGTGTCTACCAATTCGGTTAGTTCCCCGCGTTGTGCGGTATAGAACTTTCCATCCTTGTAGGCCAACCCCAAGGGTTCGTGCAGTCCGGAGGCAAACTTTTTAAAATGGGCATATCCATCGTTGCCCATAGTAGGGTTTTCCACAATCCAGACATCGCCCCTTCGCGTAGAAACCCCAAGGTTTCCATTGGGTAGGGAAATTACTCCTCCCCCTTCTATTTTAATGCCTTCGGGAACCGGTACTGTGGTAATCCTATAGTAGTCCGACTCCCGGGGGACATCTTGTCCATGGGCATTTTGAATAACCCCGACCAAGAATACAAGGCATAGGGAAATAATTCCGTTTCGCGTGCTTATTTGTATCTTTTTCATGATTACCAGATTATTTCATAGGTTAATTCGCTGCCATCTACGGGCAAGATCAATTCATCTTCACCCTCCACTTTCCGTATCATGGGAACGGGACCTTTAAGGACCTTCACGTAATACCGATCATCCACTGAATATATCCCATGAGGCATTTTGCGTATTTGCCCAGCGGCTAACTTATAATACCAATCGGCGAGTTGCTGATCCGAAAATCGGATGTTGTGCATGATGTGCGTATTGTCCGTATTGGGAATAATCCTATTTTCTATCTCCACACCCTTGTACAGCTGCTTAAATATGGGTAGTCCGGTATCTGGGTCCATGGAATATCCTTTGGGTACAAAGTCCGGGGACTGGCCCGTTTTGGGAAAGGGCGCATCCGGATGGTCTAGCATGGCCAAAGGCTGGTTCAAAAAAGTCCATTGCACGGCGCCCATAGGCCGGAACGAGCCATCTCCCCGCCCATGCCACATGGGGGTGGCATTTACAAAATCCCCGCGCCAGAATCCCAAGGGATTTCCGGCCGCCAAATCGTAAATATAATTGATGCCTTGGGATGTGCCTACCCCTATAGTGTGGGAAAGCCGCTCTCCATCACCTTCAAAAGCCACGAACCCCCGAAGTAGTCGCGGACCTTTTCCCGATTCCACAAAAATGGGAGAGACCGAGTTTACCGTGGGCGGATACGAACTGTAGCTGTTAAGGATAACGGGATTGGTGCTGGCACTTTGTACGGAGAGCCCGAGCCTGGGGGCCCTCCAAGCGGCCGATTTAATATTGGTCAGGGATAAGGGATGTTCCCCGGCGGTAAGATGTATGGTCTCACTTTGCTGTCGTTGCGCTTGGGCCGTATTGTGCTTTATGAGCTCCATACCGTCAATGGTCAATAGCACTCCCCCAGTATATCCTACGGTAAAGGTGTAATCGCCTTCTTGGGGAACGTTAAGTGTTCCCTTGTAAACCAGTCCATAGCCATCCTCTTCGCCGGTTACGTCCACGTCAAATTGTTTTGCACTTCCTTCATGAACGACCGCACCATCATCTAAATCTTCAAGTCCCATTAGGTCTCCTTTGTAGGTCGTATAGGTTAAATTAGATATCGTGACCTTACCGTCCTCCAAAAGTTGGTAGCGTATATCCCTAAAGGCAACGGGACCATGGTTGCCTTGAAATACAAGGGGGCCAACTGCACTTTCTTGTTTGGATATGGGGCCGCCCGTTGGATGGGGTACTTCAATATTACTATGGATCTTTACCCCATTGAGGACAACGGAAACGAATTTGGCGTTGGCAATTTTTTCACCCTCGGCATTGAACTTGGGTGCCTGGAAATGAATATCCATTGTCTGCCATAATCCAGGGGCCTTTGAGGCATTGCCGGAAGGGGGTATCCCACGGAAAATTTTATCGGGATCGGTTTCCCAGTTGTTGTGAATACCGCCCATATCGGATCCCTTGGGGTTGGCAATACCCCAACTGTCTTTGAGTTGAAGTTCATAACGACCTTGCAAATAAATCCCTGAATTGGAACCTTTAGGCAGCATTACCTCCAATTGGAGCTTAATATCGCCATGCTGCCATACAGTCTCTATCCGGTCCTTTTTGTCCTCGGAGTACTGGTTTATTAAAATTCCTGTTCCGGGCGTTGTAGTAAGGGCCTGGGGTTTTACCTCAATCGTTTTTTCCTTTTTACGTTTTTTCCTTCTTTTTTTCTTTTCGGGAACCATTTCTTTTGGGGCCTCCATAAGATCATGTACATCAACGGTGGGGTCAACCGTAACATTACCCACAATTTTCCAATTCCCTGCCTGTTCCCTAAAATTATCCAGGTTCTCCAAAGGCTCTTGAGTCTGTGCCCAAATGGGGCCAATGGATAATAAAAGAAAAAATAATGTGCCTGTTCCTATCTTCATCTAGAATATGATTTAGGGCACTAAGATATAGAAATAGCCTTTATAAACAATCCTCCACGGTAATCGGGATGAAACTGGCGAAACCTGTGCTGGTCGACTTGTCCGAGCGAAGTCGAAGGAAATCGAAGCATACCACTATGGCTTGCCTCGGG
>JBCCZF010000193.1:0-5952 GCA_039188035.1 Bacteroidota bacterium
GGCAGGGCTTTACCCCTCTTTTTACCTGTCGCGGTTTAAACCGGCCAAGGTACTAAAGGGTATGATGGGCCAGAGCAAAAAAACCAGCGGACTTCGCAGCGGCCTAGTGGTATTTCAGTTTACCATTTCCATTATCCTGATTATAGGGACCCTGATCGTGAACCAACAGATGGACTTTATCCTGAATTCCAAAATCGGGTTTGAAAAAGAGCAGGTGATACAGTTGTATGGCACCAACATGCTAGGGGATAAAGTGGAAACCTTTAAGGAAGAACTGGAAAACCTCAATGGAGTAAGCAGTGTAAGCATTAGCGATTATCTGCCCATTGAGGGTACCAAAAGAAATGGCAATTCCTTTGTAAATGAAGGCAGGGACAATTTGGATGAGACCGTTGGAGGCCAGGCCTGGGTCATTGATGAGGATTATCTGGAGACCTTAGGAATGAAATTGGTAGAAGGGCGGAACTTTTCGGAGGATCGCAGCTCGGACGGGGAGGCCACCATTATTAATCAGGCCATGGTAGAAAAGCTTCATTTGGAAGACCCCATTGGCAAGCGAATTTCCCGATACGGGACTTTATACGAAGTTATTGGGGTAGTGGAGAACTTCAACTACAATACTATGAAGCAAGAGGTACAGCCGCTCTGCTTTTTTAGGGGAATAAGCCCGTCCATAATCTCGGTCAAGGCCAGTACCGGAAACATAACGGCCTTATTGTCCGCCCTGGAGGCGAAATGGGGAGAATTTGTTCCGGATATGGCGTTTCGGCATGCCTTTATGAACGATTCTTTTGCCAAGATGTACAAGAATGTAAGTCGCATTCGCGCCATATTCCTCACCTTCGCCATCCTGGCCATTTTCGTGGCCTGCCTGGGGCTTTTTGCCCTATCGGCCTTTATGGTGGAACAGCGCAAAAAAGAGATCAGTATCCGCAGGGTCCTTGGGGCTTCCTTCCGGAATATTTACACCTTGTTGAGCTTTAATTATTTAAAACTGGTGGGTGTTTCCATACTCCTCGCCATTCCCGTGGGCTGGTATATGATGGATCGCTGGTTGGAGGATTTTGCCTATAAGATCGATTTGGGTTGGGGCGTATTCCTTGGGGCAACGACCATTGCCTTGATCATCGCTTTGGTAACGATCAGTTATCAGTCCGTAGGGGCGGCCTTGATAGCTCCTATTAGAAGTTTGAGGACGGAGTAAAGCCCCCTCTAGCCTGCCTCGACGGCATTTATCCCGCCTATGGCGGGGGAGAACGCTTACTTGGACGGCACGGGTAGACCTGCAAGGTTTCCCTTCGCCTTGGGCGAATAACCTTGTTGATCTAAAGTAGTAAGGATGGAGGATGTTTAAACGGATTCCGGCTTTCGCCGGAATGACTTAAAACAGGAAAGAATGTTCAAAAATCATTTAAAAATCGCCTGGCGGAACCTTTTAAAAAGAAAGGGCTCGGCATTCATAAATGGTATTGGGCTGGCTATAGGCTTTTGCTCCAGTATTCTCATATTCCTTTTTGTAACCCACCATCTGGAATATGATGATTTTCATTCCAATTCGGATAGAATATATAGGGTGGTTACGGAACTTCATAGGGATAATATCGGATATAGGGCCAGTGTTCCACCGGGGTTTGCCCAAGCCTTTAGAACGGACTATGACTATGCGGAGAAAGTGGCGAATATTGTGAGTTGGGAAGATCAACTAATTAGTGATGTATCAGACTCGGAAGAAATGCGATTTCAAGAAAACATTGCTTTTACCGAGCCGCATTTTTTTGATATTTTAAATTTTCCCTTACAGGAACAACGCACCCAAAGATCCCTAAGGGAACCCAATACCGCCTATATTACGGAAAACGCCGCACAAAGATTGTATGGGGATAAAAACCCAATGGGGCAGACGTTTGTTTTTAACAATTTGGAAACGATTGAGGTAATCGGGGTATTGAAAGACCTTCCCAAGAATACGGTTATCGATGCCGATGTATTTCTATCCTATGGGACTGTGGCCAGTTATAACGATTTTTTGGCCAGTGGCACTTGGGGCGGGATCATGTCCAGTTTACAATGCTTTACATTGTTGCATCCCGACCAAAACCCAAAGGCGATCGAGGCGGTATTACCAGAGCTTGTGGAAAAGCATAGACCAGGTAGAAAAAATGTACACCATTACAAATTGCAGCCTGTGGCAGACATTCACTTCAATGCCAAATACCCCGGAAGCATCGATTCGAATCTCTTATGGATTTTTGTGTTGATCGGATTCTTTTTAATGGGAATAGCCTGTATCAACTTTATCAATATTTCCTCGGCCCAATCATTTATTCGTTCCAAGGAAATCGGGATTAGAAGGGTTTTGGGGGGTCAGAAACCACATCTTTTTTGGCAATTTATTTCGGAAACCCTCCTTACCGCGCTTTTTGCCTTATTGGTGGGCATGGTCATGGCCATAATGGCGTTGCCCTATTTAAATGATCTTTTTGGTCTAGATCTCGCTTTAGAAGGCCTGCTAGATTTTAAGACAATCGCTTTCATAGTGTTTCTATTGTGTGCCGTTTCGATCATCTCGGGAAGCTATCCGGGAGTTTTATTGGCTCGTATCGTTCCCGTGTTGGCCTTAAAAGGGAATCTTGGCCAAAGGGATACTGGGGGCCGGATAACGAGAAAAGTATTGGTAACGGTACAATTTGCAATTTCCATTACCGTAATTGCGGCCACCTTGGTTATTGCCAAACAGATAGACTATGCGGTAAATACAGACTTAGGTTTTGACAAGGAGGCCATCCTTATGGTGGATATTCCGGAGGAACTGGAGGCGGAACGGCTCAATGGACTAAAAGAACGCATTATAGGAATTTCGGGAGTAAACAACATAACAGCTTGTTTGTCCAGTCCGGGAGCCGCCAAAAATGACTGGGGAACCTCCGTCCGTTATCATAACAGGCCTGAGAACGAAGAATTTCCCATTCAGGCCAAATTGGCCGATGAAGATTATCTTAATGTCTTCGGTCTGGAACTTGTACTAGGTAGAAACTTTCATGCCTCGGATTCCATTCAGGAGGTACTGGTGAACCAGACCTTGGCCAAAAAGCTTGGTCTGCCCTCGGTTGAAGCCCTTTTGGGGAAAAAATTGACTGTTTCGGGAACAAATACCTCCATTGTTGGGGTAGTGGCCGATTTTCATGACCAAAACTTCCATGAAGCGATAAGTCCGGTTTTTATTGGACCGAACAAAGATGCGTATAGCGAATTGGCCATTAAAATAAATGGACACGATGTAAAAAACACTTTGAAGGCTATAGAACAGCGTTGGCAAGCCGTATTCCCCAAATACATTTATAATTACCGTTTTATGAATGAGCGCGTTGCCGAACAGTATGAGGCCGAACAACGTTTACTGGTGTTGTCAAAAGTATTTTCTGTTTTGGCCATTTTCATATGTTGTCTAGGGCTTTATGGTATTATATCCTTTTTCGTAGCGCAACGAATACGGGAAATTGGTATACGAAGGGTATTGGGAGGAACAGTTGGACATATTTTACGTCTATTCACCATTGATTTTTTCAAACTTATCCTAATTGCAGGTCTAATAGCTTCTCCGCTTACTTGGTATTTTATGAACGGTTGGCTGGAGGGCTACCTGTACAAGACAACATTGAGCTGGTGGATTTTTGCAATGGCCATTGGTGGGGTAGTATTGATCACATTGGGCACAATTGGTTATCGGATAGTTCAAGCGGCCATGGCCAACCCGGTGAAGAGTTTGCGGACGGAGTGAAAGCCCCCTCTAGCTCCCCCAAAGGGAGCACCTTTACTTGGACGGGTAATCTGTATAGTGGCCTTTGGTGGACAAGTTGCAAATGTAGAATCGTTTGAGCTTCCCTACTAAATGCCATCCTGAGCGCCCGCCTTGCCGTCGAGGCAGGGAGCTGAGGGAAAGGAGGGATTGAGGGAGGTGTTCCCATTTGGGGCCTCAGCACCCAACCTGAACGGGACTGGCAGGGAGCCGAGGGGCAGAAAAAGGAAGATCTGTTATGCTTGGCACAAACCTGATGGGTCTCGGAAACGAATTGATACGAAAACCAAATAGAGAACACTTAGTACAAGAGAAAATGAAACATCTAGCCACGCTTCTAGTTATACTAACATTTTGCGTATTTGAATCCCACGGGCAAATAACCTTTCCTCCGGACGGCAATAAAAAAGCGTCCGTTTCCGAGTTTATCGGGATTACCGAAGTGACCCTTACCTACTCCCGGCCCGGGGTAAAAGGTCGGGAGGGGCAAATTTGGGGAAAACTGGTACATTATGGCTTTGCCGATTTGGGCTATGGCACCAGTAAGGCCGCGCCTTGGCGCGCCGGGGCCAATGAGAATACGACCATCGAATTCTCTACGGATGTGCAGATTGAGGGTAAACCTTTGGCCAAAGGGAAATATGGCTTTTTTCTCGCCATGGGGGAAGAGAAGGCCACGGTGGTATTCTCCAAACATAGCACGGCCTGGGGAAGCTTTTATTATAAGGAATCGGATGATGCCCTAAGGGTGGAAGTTCCCGTGGAAATGGGGAAAGCGAGTGTGGAAAGGCTAAAATACGAGTTTAGTGACCAAACGGAGGATAGCGCGGTAATTGCCTTGCTTTGGGAAAAGGCTAGGATTCCCTTTCGCGTTTCGGTCAACCTTAAGGAAACCCTGGTGGCCGCCTTTAAAAAGGAAGTGAACACCGGAATCTTCTATAGATATTGGCAAAACCTACAAATGGCCGCCAACTATTGCCTAATGAACGAAGTAAATCTGGAAGAAGCACTGGGATGGGCAGACCGTTCCATTAATTCCTACTTTGGGGAATCCAACTTTAGGACGCTCTCTACGTATGCCGGGTTATTGGAAAAGGCAAATAGACAGCAGGAAGCCGATTCCGTTATGCAAAAAGCCCTGCCCATGGGTACGGCCCAGGATTTGTTTTCATACACTATTGGGTTAAACAAAATGGAACAGCATAAAAAAGCCCTAAAAATTTCCAAAGCAAACTATGATAAAAACCCGGAAAGTGTTGAAGCGCATCTGGGGATGGTGAGCGGGCATTATTATTTGGGAGACATCAAAAAGGCCTTGCAGTACTGTGAATCCGCCAAGCAGCGAACGAACAACCCCATGTACCTCAACTATATCGAAGGCTTGATCGGCGATATACAATCCGGGAAGAAGATTTTTCAATAGCCCATAATGGAAAACAAAAAACCATGTTTAAAAACTATTTAAAAATAGCCTGGAGGAACCTTTGGAAAAACAAGGTGTTTTCTATGATCAACATCATAGGCCTGTCCATTGGGTTAAGTGCGGCTTTTGTTATCGGGACGGTCATCTACTTTGATCTAACCTTTGATAAATTCCATCCGGATGGCAGTCGTATTTATCGTGTTACTACCGAGTTTACTTCACCGGATGGCAATTTTTACAATTCGGGTGTATCGGTGCCGTTGGCGCAGGCCCTCAAAGAGGACTTGACCGGTGTGGAAACCGTAAGTCCCTTGTATAAAATTTCCATGCATCTGGTGGAAAATGGCGAAACCAAAACTGTATTTAAAGACCCCGAAAACGTAATTCATACGGACGGCAACTACTTTCAATTGTTTCAATACAAATGGTTGGTCGGAGATGTAAACAAAGTCCTGTCCAACCCAAATGAAGTAGTGTTGACGGAAAACAGGGCCAAAAGGTATTTCCCGGACCTACCGCCCCATGAGATTATGGGCAAGGTGTTGATATACAACGATACTATCCCCTTAAATGTCAGTGGCATTGTTGCAAATTTTAAAGATCGCAGCGATCTTATTTTTGAAGAGTTTATTTCGTACAAGACGATAGGGGACATTGGACTTAAGAACAGGTTGGGGAGCACAAATTGGTACAGTACGAACAGTTCATCCCAACTATTTGTAAAGCTAAACGA
>JBCCZF010000194.1:0-5941 GCA_039188035.1 Bacteroidota bacterium
CCAGGTTGGCCACGGAATTAACAATTAGGGAAAACCAATAATTGGTTCTGCTTTATGGAAAAAAGAAACTTAAGAAAGGAAAGAATAGGGGTGGTCACCAGTGATAAAATGGAGAAGTCCATTGTGGTGTCCGAGGTAAAAAGGGTAAAGCATCCCATGTACGGTAAGTTCGTTCTAAAGACCAAGAAGTATGTGGCCCACGACGAAAAGAACGACTGTAATATTGGCGATACCGTAAAGATTATGGAGACGCGCCCCCTTAGCAAGACCAAATGCTGGAGGTTAGTAGAAATTTTGGAAAGAGCTAAATAATTATGTTACAGCAGGAATCAAGATTAAAGGTAGCCGACAATACAGGGGCCAAGGAAGTGCTTACTATTAGGGTTCTTGGAGGTACCCGAAGAAGGTACGCGTCCATTGGGGACAAAATAGTGGTTACCGTTAAGGAAGCTACGCCCAACGGGGGAATCAAAAAAGGAACTGTTTCTACGGCCGTGGTGGTACGTACCAAAAAGGAGGTTAGGAGACCGGACGGATCTTATATTCGGTTTGACGATAATGCCTGTGTGCTCTTGAACCCTACCGGGGAGATGCGGGGAACCCGTGTTTTTGGACCGGTTGCCCGGGAATTACGGGAAAAACAGTTCATGAAAATCGTTTCCCTGGCTCCGGAAGTGCTATAACCTTTGGACAATTGACCAGAGTTTTGGGAAACGGAGGCCCGAACCAAAAAGTAAAGATCCGGACTTAAGTTTGAATTTGATTAGGATGAAAAAATTAAAGATAAAGACAGGGGATACCGTTAGGATCATTGCCGGGGACCACAAAGGTACCGAGGGTAAGATTCTTAGTGTGGATATCAAAAAGAACAAGGCCATTGTGGAGGGTGCCAATATGGTATCCAAACACGAGAAGCCCAGTGCCAAGAATCCCCAGGGAGGCATTACCAAAAAGGAGGCTCCCTTGCATATTTCAAACCTATCCCTTATCGACCCAAAATCAGGGGAGGCCACCAGGGTAGGTTATGAGTTTAGGGACGGCAAAAAAGTACGGGTTTCCAAAAAATCGAATGAAGTAATTTAGTTATGGCATACGTAGCAAGACTAAAAAAGGAGTACAAGGAACGTATTGTGGATGCACTTAAGCAGGAATACGGGTATATGAACATCATGGAGGTGCCCAAACTCCAAAAGATAGTGCTAAGTCGGGGTGTTGGTGCCGCTGTGGCGGATAAAAAATTAATAGACCACGCCATGGACGAGTTGACCATGATTACCGGGCAAAAAGCGGTATCCACTGTTTCCAAGAAGGATGTGGCTGCCTTTAAATTACGAAAGGGAATGCCCATTGGGGCCATGGTAACCCTACGTGGTGAGCGGATGTATGAATTTTTAGATCGCTTGGTCACCACGGCCCTTCCGCGAGTTCGGGATTTCCAGGGTATACGTGCCACAGGTTTTGATGGCCGGGGGAACTATAACTTGGGCGTTACGGAACAGATTATCTTCCCGGAAATCAATATAGACAAGATCAATAGGATCAACGGTATGGATATCACCTTTGTAACCTCGGCCCAAACGGACAAGGAAGCAAAATCATTGTTAACGGAATTGGGGTTACCCTTCAAAAAGAACTAGTATGGCTAAAGAATCAATGAAGGCCCGGGAAAGAAAAAGGGCAAGAACAGTGGCCAAATACGCCGAGAAGCGCAAGGCCCTAAAGGAGGCCGGGGATTATGAGGCATTGCAGAAGTTGCCTCGGAACGCTTCTCCGGTACGTATGCACAATCGTTGTAAGTTGACGGGAAGGCCCAAGGGATATATGCGCACCTTTGGCATCTCTAGGGTCATGTTCAGGGAAATGGCCAACAAAGGGCTTATTCCAGGAGTTAAAAAAGCAAGTTGGTAGCCTAGATTCAGAATGCTGAATTTATAATTTGATATTAAAAATAATGGTAACGGATACTATAGCGGATTATTTAACAAGGATACGGAATGCCAGTAGGGCGGGCCATAGGGTCGTGGAAATTCCCGGATCCAACCTTAAGAAGGAAATCACCAAAATACTTTTTGATCAGGGGTATATCCTGAGTTATAAGTTTGATGACGATAAGGTCCAGGGTACTATTAAGATAGCCCTAAAGTATGATAAGTTGACCAAGGAACCTGTGATAAAAAAGATTCAACGGGTGAGCAAGCCGGGATTGCGCAAGTATACCGGTTCCGAGGATTTACCCCGGGTTCTTAATGGATTGGGAATCGCCATAGTGTCTACCTCGCATGGGGTTATGACCAATAAACAGGCCAGACAGGAAAAGGTCGGGGGTGAAGTACTCTGTTACGTGTATTAATAGCTTAAAGAAGTAGAAAATGTCTAGAATAGGGAATAGCCCAATAACAATACCCGAAGGGGTCACCATTGACATCTCGGATAATGTGATTACGGTAAAGGGCAAACTGGGGGAATTACAGCAGGCCTTCTCGGATGTTGATATTGCCGTAGAGGAAGGTGAGGTCAAAGTCACCCGGTCCTCGGATACCAAAGACCATAAGGCCAAGCACGGACTGTACCGATCACTGGTCAACAATATGGTACAAGGGGTTTCCAAGGGCTGGACAAAGGAATTGGAATTGGTCGGTGTGGGGTACCGCGCCTCCAATCAGGGGCAAAAATTAGATCTTGCCCTCGGTTTTTCCCATAATATTGTCATGAATCTGGCACCGGAGGTGAAAATAGAGACCAAGTCCGAAAAGGGAAAGAATCCCCTTATAAAGCTCACATCACATGACAAGCAGTTGGTGGGCCAAATAGCGGCCAAGATACGTTCTTTCCGTAAACCTGAGCCCTATAAAGGAAAAGGAATCAAGTTTGTGGGCGAGCAATTGAGAAGAAAAGCAGGTAAATCGGCGTAATCAAGGAATAGCATGGGACTAACAAAAACCGAAAGGAAACATAGGATACGAAAAAGGATACGAAAGATATCCTTTGGCACTGCGGAGCGGCCCAGATTGTCTGTTTTTAGGAGCAATAATGAGATTTATGCCCAAGTTATCGACGATAAAAAGGGAGAAACTTTGGCTGCTGCGTCCTCTAGGGACAAGGACTTGACCAAGGCCAAGGGCAACAAGACCGAAATAGCGACTATGGTCGGGAAGGCCATCGCCGAGAAATGTAGCCAGGCAGGTATTGAAAAAGTAGCCTTTGATCGTGGGGGCAATCTGTATCACGGAAGAGTTAAGGCCTTGGCCGAAGGTGCCAGGGAAGCGGGATTAAAATTTTAAATCGAGGTATGTACCAGAAATACAAAAACGTTGAGACCGTTAAACCTGGCGGTCTGGAACTTAAGGATAGGTTGGTAGGTGTCCAAAGGGTCACGAAGGTTACCAAGGGGGGTAGGGCCTTTGGCTTTTCCGCCATTGTGGTAGTCGGTGACGAGAACGGCGTTGTGGGCCACGGTCTTGGAAAATCCAAGGAAGTTTCCACGGCCATTGCGAAAGCCATAGAGGATGCAAAAAAGAACCTTATCCGCATTCCTTTGAACCAAGGCACCCTGCCCCATGAGCAAAAGGGCAAGTATGGTGGTGCACGGGTCTATATACAGCCTGCCTCGCAGGGTACCGGGGTTATCGCCGGTGGTGCGGTAAGAGCGGTATTGGAAGCTGTGGGCGTGCATGACGTATTGTCCAAGTCCCAAGGATCCTCAAATCCCCACAACGTGGTAAAGGCTACCTTTGATGCCTTATTGCAACTTAGGGATGTAAGAACGGTAGCGCGGCAACGGGGTATTTCCATGGAAAAGGTTTTTAAAGGATAGATTTTAATAAAACGCCCCGAGGTTGGGCTTTTCGTCCAGGGGATAACAAATTCCGCAATACCTTGAATTCCGGGATTAAATTGGAGCAAAATGGCAAAAATTAGGGTAAAACAGATACGGAGCAGCATCAAGAGACCGCAAAATCAGAAAAGGACTTTGGCGGCTTTGGGGCTTCGTGGGATCGGCAAGGTTGTGGAACATGAGGACACCCCGAGCATCCTAGGTATGATAAAAACAGTGGAACATTTGGTTTCTACCGAGGAAGCCTAATATTATAAAGCATGAATTTAAGTAATCTAACACCGGCTAAAGGTTCCGTTCACGGAAAAGGTAAGCGTGTGGGACGAGGTCAAGGTTCCGGGAAGGGAGGTACGTCCACCCGTGGTCACAAAGGGGCCAAATCCAGATCTGGATATTCCAAGAAAATTGGTTTTGAGGGCGGACAAATGCCCTTACAACGACGGGTGCCCAAGTTTGGTTTTACCAATAGGAACAGAACGGAATACCAAGGTATTAATCTTGATAGATTACAACAATTGGTAGACCGTAAGGTAGTAAAGGATACGGTTACCCTGGAAACCTTGATAGAGAACGGAATGGCCAAGAAAAAAGATTTGGTCAAGATTCTGGGTGGAGGGGAACTAAAGGTTGCCCTTAAAGTTTCCGCACATAAGTTTACCGCCAGTGCCAAAGCGGCAATAGAAGCTGCAGGGGGCGAGGCGGTAAGTTTATAAAGGAAGAATTAATTATGAAGAAGTTTTTCGAGACCATATCCAATATTTGGAAGATAGAGGAGTTAAGGACCAGGATTATACTTACCCTGGGCCTTTTGCTGGTATATCGTTTTGGGTGCCAGATCGTACTTCCCGGTATTGACTCTTCCCAGTTGGCGGAATTGGCCGATAGTACCGGACAAGGTATCTTTGGCCTTTTGAACGCCTTTACAGGCGGGGCTTTTGCAAACGCCTCCATTTTTGCCTTGGGGATTATGCCCTATATCTCGGCGTCCATTGTTGTACAGCTTATGGGTATCGCCATACCGTACCTCCAAAAGTTGGACAAGGAGGGGGAGAGTGGCCGAAAGACCAAAAATCAGATTACACGCTGGCTTACCATAGGGATCTGTATCGTCCAGGCACCTGCCTACCTATACGGTCTTGAGGCTTTTGGGGTAAGGGATAGTGCCTTCCTTTTGGGGAAAGGATTGAATTTTATGATTCCTGCGGTAATTATTCTGGTAACCGGCTGTGTTTTTGCCATGTGGTTGGGGGAAAAGATTACGGACAAGGGAATAGGGAACGGGATTTCCCTTTTGATCATGATAGGTATCATTGCCACCATGCCCCAAGCCTTTGTACAGGAGTTCTTTTCACGAACTACCCAAAATACAGGAGGGCTTATGTTTATCTTGATCGAGGTTATCCTCTGGTTCCTGGTCATTTTGGCAAGTGTACTGCTGGTCATGGCCACAAGACGCATCCCGGTACAGTATGCCAGAAGGACAGCCTCTGGGGGTTATGAGAAGAACGTTATGGGCTCAAGACAATATATTCCCCTAAAGCTTAACGCTTCCGGGGTTATGCCCATCATATTTGCCCAGGCCATTATGTTTGTACCCGGACTTTTGGGGAAGACATTCAATGAATCGGCAGTGGGACAGTGGTTGGAGGTGCAATTTGCCGATATCTTTGGACTGGCCTATAACATTTTGTTCGCCTTGTTGATTATCATATTCACCTTTTTCTACACGGCGATTACGGTACCCACCAATAAAATGGCGGACGATTTAAAACGTAGCGGTGGTTTTATTCCGGGCATACGCCCTGGAAAGGAGACGGCGGACTTTTTGGATAAGATCATGTCTTTGATCACCTTGCCGGGTTCCGTGTTTTTGGCCATATTGGCGGTTTTCCCTGCTATTGTGGTAAAGTTGATGGATGTTCAGGCGGGATGGGCCCTCTTTTATGGGGGAACATCGCTTTTGATTATGGTCGGGGTGGCAATAGATACCGTTCAACAAGTGAACGCCTATTTACTGAACCGTCATTACGATGGGTTGATGAAAACAGGAAAGAATAGAAAAGTTGCATAATATATGGCCAAGCAAGCACCCATAGAGCAAGATGG
>JBCCZF010000195.1:0-5925 GCA_039188035.1 Bacteroidota bacterium
GTGGGAGATAGGGATTTTAATCCATTATACCTCAATAATTTAAGGTTGTGGCAGTTACAGACCATGTGTGAAATGGAAAATACCCACTACCATATGAAGCCGCACTTGCCCGTACCCTTGGATGTGGCCTCACTTGTCTTGGTCTACAATACCTCGCTCTCCATTCGTTTTCGGATGGATGAAAAACGTTTTGACGTGGACGGTACCTATAATGCGCGTTATGAGATCATTAAAAAACGTATAGACAAATCTTACGTAAAAGGTACCAACGAACGTTTGACCCAACCCGGTAAGATGTCCATTGTATATTCCCAAAAAAGCGATGAACTGGAATATCTGAGGTATGTAAAGTTCCTTAGGTCCAAAGGCTATTTTGATGGGAAAATTGAAATTGTGGAATTGGACGGGCTTCAAGGTGTTTCCGGATTAAAGGCTATCCGGGCCAATATCCTGTATACGGCAAAGGATTCCGATACCAAGAAGGAAAAGACCTATACGTATGAAGATCTTATGGAGGAACTAAAGGCCTAGGGCCCTTTTTTGGGAAATTGCGTCGGCACCTTATACCCAAAAAGGGCTATGGCGTTGGCACATCCAGAAGACGTTCCGCCCCGTAAAACTTAAAGGCGATGCCAAACGCAATTACGGACAAGATCATCCCGATCATAAAAATAGTGTAGGTCAACCGCAGTATCCTGTATTTTTTGTCCAGTACCTTGCCCAAGAAATACAGATCCATGGTGAGGGATTTGTAAACGTAAGCCTGATCTTTGATCAACTCTTGGATGGCCCACTCGTACTCCGCAAGATTCATCTTGTGAAAATTCCCAAAGAATAATAGGTTCACTTTGTGTTCTTCCACATCTTTCTTGGTGAACTCCCCCCGGGTAACGTTAGGTCTCGTAGCCAAAATGGACAGTACCATGGAAATAATGCTAAAGGTGATAAAGATTACCGTGGGATATATAAGATATTCGTTGGACGGATTGTCCAACTTGGGGATTAGGTTGGCCAGGGCCATGGAAATAACAATGGCATTTACGGAGAGCAGGATGTTGGCCTTGGTGTCCGCGATATCACTTAGTTTTAAATGATTGCGCATGGTAACACGGTACATGGTCTGTATACCCCTTTCCGGGCTTTGGCTTTTAAGTTGCGCCTTCAGTTGTTCTTTCTTTAGGAGTTTTTTCTCCTCCTTTTTGCTTTTTAAAAGATTTTCCAAATTTCGATCTTTACGTGCTTGCCAGTTTTCTAGGGCGTACGGGGTGTAATAGCGGTGTTCCGAACGAAACATTTTTATGTTCGCCTCCGCCCATTCCTTGGTCGTATAGGTGGCTATTCCCAGTTGGGCCAATTCCTCGCGCAGTAAGTCCGAAGTCTCCAGATAACTCCTTTGCCCAAAGTGGGAAGAATCCGCGTCGCGGATGATTTCCTCCATAAGATTCTGTGGCTCATGGAAACGTTTGGTGGCCAAGATCAGGGAAGAAACCTGCATTATGAGCTCCTCATCGCATCCTTGCCTGGCCAAGAAATCCCGGGCAATGGCACAACTGGCCTTTTCATGGTTTTCAGAGCCCTTGGTGTAGCCCGTATCATGTAACCACGCGGCCAGCAACAAAACATTATTTTCCGTATCTTTCAGCGCATTGGACGTTAAGAGTTCCCCAGTACTCTCCACAACCCTTTGGGTATGCCTTAAATTATGATACAGAAATTTGGAGTCCAGTTCGTTGGTCAATAATTGGGTGACAAATTTTTCAGTTTCTATCAAGATTTCTGACATGCCAATAGGTTTTAATGGATGGTCAAAATACAAAAATTTAATCGCTACATCGGCTTTATGAAAAAATATTACGTTATACTAATCGCACTTTTCCTGGGCAATGGTTGTGCCACGTATAAGACCAAATATGCGGAGGGCAAAGGTATGGAGGCCGATGCGAAAGGCCGAGTGCTGTCCCATACCTTTTACCTAATCGGGGATGCAGGCCTTTCACCAATGGGGGACATGAACCCAGTACTACACATTTTTAAGGATAAATTGGACAAGGCCTCGGAAAACAGTACGGCCATTTTTTTAGGGGATAACATCTATCCGGAGGGCCTGCCAGATCCCAAGGACGACCCTGAGGCCTATGCCGTCGCAAAAAACCACTTGGATGCCCAATTAATGGCCTTGTCCAATTTTAAGGGACGCCCCCTCTTTATTCCAGGGAACCACGATTGGTATACGGACGGACTCGCCGGTCTAAAACGGGAGCAGAAGTACATTCAAAAAAAGTTGGACAATAAGGACGCCTTTTTTCCAGAAGATGGCTGCCCCATTGAAGTTATCGAAGTCAACGACAAAGTGGTTATCATAGCCCTGGATACGGAATGGTATCTGACCCATTGGGATAAGCACCCCAATATGAACGACAATTGTGATATCAAAAGCAGGGATAAATTCCTCTTGGAGCTTGTGGACGAAATAAAGGCCAATAGGGATCGGACTACCATCATTGCCTTGCATCACCCCATGTTCAATTATGGCATCCACGGCGGACAATATTCCTTTAAAAAACAGTTTTATCCCAAGGACATGGCCGTTCCCCTTCCCGTTTTGGGCAGCGTTATCAACCTCTTGCGCAAAACCTCCGGGGTTTCTGTGGAGGATATGCAGAATAAACGGTACCGGGAACTCATTGATCGGGTAACTACCCTGGCGCAGTACTCGGATAAGGTCATCTTTGCCTCCGGACATGAACATACGTTGCAGTACATTGTGGAACGGAGCACCCCGCAGATCGTTAGCGGTTCCGGCTCAAAAAAAGGAGCTACCCGACTGCTTAACGGGAGCCTCTTTTCAACAGGGCAAATGGGATATGCCGTACTGGAAGTGTATACCGATGGTTCTTCCCATGTAAATTTCTATGGTGTGGAGGAAGACGGTTCGGAGACCTTTCTCTATGGGACGGAAGTGCTGCCCGCCGATGCGCCGCAGTTCAAGGGCCAGCTGTCCGACTCTTTCCCCAAGGAAGTGGAGGCCTCCATATATACCCCCGAGGAGATTGAACGGACCGGGTTCTTTAAAACGCTTTGGGGCGAACGATATCGGAAGTATTATGCTACACCCATAAAGGCCCCTACCGTGGATCTGGATACACTTTTTGGAGGGTTGACACCGGTACGGCGGGGCGGGGGCAATCAATCCAAATCCCTAAGACTTCGGCGTGAGGACGGGCGGGAATATGTTATGCGTGCCCTACGAAAAAAGGCAGATCTATATCTGCAGGCCATGGTCTTTCAAAACCAATACATTACAGATGATCTGGCGGATACCTATACCTTGGGCTTTTTGGAGGATTTTTATACCGGATCCCATCCCTATGCGCCTTTTACCATAGGCCCCTTGTCGGACGCTGTAGGGCTTTACCATACCAATCCGGTGCTCTACTACGTACCCAGGCAAAAGGCCCTGGGTGATTTTAACCTGGACTATGGCGATGAGTTGTATATGATCGAAGAACATGCCGGGGATGGACATGGAAACTTGGCGAGCTTTGGTTTTGCCAATGAACTCAAGAGTACCGATGCCATGTTGGAGGATTTAAGGGACGATGAAAAATATTCGGTGGATAAGGAGATGTACCTTCGGGCGCGATTGTTTGACATGGTCATTGGCGATTGGGACAGGCATGTGGACCAATGGCGTTGGGCCGAATTTAAGGACAAGGATTCCAAAAAGGTGCTTTATAGGCCAATCCCCAGAGATCGGGACCAACCGTTCTCCATCATGGGCGACGGCCTCTTTATGGAATTGGCCACGCGTATTATTCCCTCCCTAAGACTTATGGAAGGCTTTAAAGAGGAGATCAGAAGTGTAAAGGGCTTCAATTCCTCACCAAAAACCTTTGTTTTGGACATGGCCGTACTTACCGAAACCAATTTGGAGCAATGGCTGGAACAGGCCCGTTCTATAAAACAAAACCTAACGCCTGAAGTGGTGGAACGCGCATTTAAAGGCTTCCCGGAAGAGGTGAGTGATGCCACCGTCAAAAAGATCCGCCGTATCCTTTTGGCCCGGGCGGACAAGATCGAGGATACCGCGATGGAGTATTATAAAGTGCTCAACAAGTATGCAACCGTAATAGGAACGGACAAGGACGATTGGTTCCAAATTGAGCGCATAAGCCGCGATGAGACCCGCATACGGGTCTACAGGATAATCAAAGGGAAAAAGGAACGACTTTTCTTCGATAAAACCTTCCATGCCGATTTTACCAAGGAAGTATGGGTCTATGGTCTGGATGATGATGACCACTTTGAAGTGATCGGGGAGGCCAATCCCAAAATCAAAATACGCCTTATAGGAGGCCAAAATCACGATGAATACCTTGCTGAAAATGGAAAAAAGGTAGTTATCTACGATCAAAAGAGCAAGAAGAATACGGTAAAGGAGGCCAATGGGGCCCGGGTAAAGCGTATCGAAGATTATGAGGCCAACACCTACAGGCCCCTAAAAATTAGAAACAGCAACAATACGTTTGTTCCTTTATTGGGCTTTAATCCGGATGATGGCATCAATATCGGTTTTGCGAATTCCTATGTATTCAATGGTTTTCGGCAGAACCCCTTTACCCAACAACATAGTATTAGTGGTGGTTTCTTTTTTGCGACCAGTGGTTTTCAACTGGCGTATAAAGGCGAGTTTGCACACCTCTTTGAAGGATGGAACCTGGAATTGGCCACCCAGTTTACCAGTCCCAATTTTGCGGTCAACTTTTTCGGGTTCGGGAACGACACCCCCAATTTGGACGATGACCTGGAGTTGGACTTTAACCGGGTGAAACTGGAAACCTTTTTATTTGCACCGTCCTTGGTATGGCGAGGTGAGCTAGGAGGGAAATTGCGCTTAGGGGCTTCCTATGAGATTATTGATGTGGAGGAGACTGCGGACCGATTCATTGAACAATACGCAATCACTAATGACTTTATACCCGAAAATAGCTTTGTAGGAATCCATGGGGAGTATAGTTTTAAAAATTTGGATTATGTCGCCTTTCCCACCTTGGGTATGGCCACTTCCCTGGAGGTGGGTTATAAGAACAACATTGACGAAAACCAGGATTTTGGTTATATCATTCCCAGCTTGTCCATTGACTACAAGCTGATTCCCAGTGGACGAATGGTACTTGCCTCCAAATGGAAGGCCCATTTTAATATTGGCAATGGTTATGAATTCTATCAGGCGGCAAGTATTGGTGATACCGATGGTCTACGTGGGTTTCGACGCCAACGGTTTACGGGTAAAACGGCCTACTACCAGAATACGGATTTACGTTACAGTTTTGGCAAGATGCATACCTCCATTTTACCTACGGCCCTTGGCCTATACGCCGGTTTTGATTATGGGAGGGTCTGGCAGCCCGGACAGGATTCCAATACCTGGCATACCTCCTATGGACTGGGGTTTTTTGCCAATGCCGCGGACCTTATTTCCATACGGACCGCTATTTTTAACAGTGCGGATGGTGCGCGCTTTACATTTGGTTTAGGTTTTGGTTTTTAAGTGATCGTGTTTTGCATCCCTTTGGTTTCAAAAGAATACATGTACGGTAAAAGCAATAATTTTCGTAAGAATATACGGTAAAGGTCTAATCTGCGTTATGATTATTAAAAATTGAAATTTAAGCACCTTTGTATACTCGTGATTCTTCCCCTAACGCAAGTAGTACAGGGGCAACTTTCGGATTTGGCCCGGGTGGAATACACCACGCTACCCGGTCTTTCAACGGATTTTGCCTTTAACCGGATACGCGCTTTGATAAATTATCCCGTAAAACTCAAAGGACAGGGAAGTTTTTTGGTTTTTGGCCTGGATTACAGTAATATAGATCTCACCTTTGGGGAGGAACCCAGACCTTTTGATCAGAGTCAGATAAC
>JBCCZF010000196.1:0-5883 GCA_039188035.1 Bacteroidota bacterium
ATATGGTTGAAATTCACCCATACTTCAGCAAATAGAAAAGCCCAAGATGAGTTCAATATGTAAACAACCCCTGCCAAGAACGACCAAATAAAAAATAGTTCCTTATGCGCACTTTTTTGCTCATCACCATCTTATTTATAGTTACCAAAGGCAGTACACAGGACATGAATTCGGAAAGATTGGGTACCCTTATTGCCTCGGTAACGGATTCCGTGGAAGCCCAGGGCAACGCCTTCCGCTTTGTATACAAGGATGTTTTTATATTGACCATCTATGATGAAAATGCGAATCGCATGCGGATCATCTCCCCAATCGTGCCACGGGCGGAACTGGAGGAGGAAGAGCTTTTAAACGCCCTGGTGGCCAATTTCCACTCGGTATTGGATGTGAAATATGCACTGAGCGATGAAATTATCTGGTCCGTTTTTGCACATCCCCTAAAGGAGCTCTCGGAGCATCAGGTACTGGACGCCATTGACCAGGTCTATTTGGCCAATGCCACCTTTGGCACCACCTATTCCAGCACACATCTGGTGTTCCCTGGCAATACGGAGAAAAAAGAAGTCCCGGAACACAAACAGCGCATTGAACGGTATTAGTCCTAACCGGGATTTTAAATCTTAAAAACTATACTTGGGTACTTTTCCTTTTACGCCCTTAAAGAAGGCGTAATATTGGGCAAAATCAGCTTCTTTGTCCTCCGTTGGGACCATAGGGGTAGAAAACTTCACCTGCTTTTGCCCGTAATCGAAGGCCACGAGCGCAACGGGAACCTCCGCTTTCTTGGCAATATAATAGAACCCGGTTTTCCATTGGGTTACCTTTTTCCGGGTTCCCTCGGGGGATAGTGCCAAGCGAAACACCTTGCGTTCCCGGAACAGTTGTACTATGGCCGAGACCGTATCGTTATTTGTACTGCGATCCACGGGAGTACCGCCCATCCACCTAAAATACCAGCCCAAAGGCGGTTTAAATAAGCTCTTCTTGGCGATGAAGTGAATTTCCTGGCCCACTACCCTGCGGATCAAAAGTCCGAGAAAAAAGTCCACCCAACTCGTATGGGGTACCACAACGACCACAAGCTTATCGCGTTTGGGAAAAGTACCGATAAGCCGCCAACCCAAAAGTCTAAAATAGATGAACTTGGCAAGGATGTGCATAGGGACAGCTACGTTGAAAAAACAAGGTCAAATTTTTTGATAGATAGCCCGTAATTTTTCCGGGGTAGCCACTTGGTGCCAATTCTTGCCCAGGGCATTTTCCCAAAGCGGGTGCATGTTTAGGGCAATCTTGACCATGGTATCCATGTCGCCTTCCGTCATCTGGGCACAAATCCCGCGTGGGAGTGTTATTCCATGCTTTTTTTTCATTCGCTCAAAAAGGTCCACGCCCTCCGGGTAAAACTCCCTAAGATGCTGAAATACCAGACAATTGCCAATACCATGCCTAATCCCTAACATATAGGAAAGACCATAGCTCATAGCATGGGCCACCCCTACCTGGGAATACGCAATACTCATGCCTCCATGCCAGGAAGCCATCATTAATTTGGATCGGGATTCAGCAGGCAAAAGATCCTCCAAGTACACCTCCAGACAAAGTTCTTGGGCCTTTTCGCCATAACTTTGGCTAAAGGTGTTGAGATAGGTACCCTGTAACGACTCCACACAATGGATAAAACAGTCCATTCCCGTATAAAACCACTGGTCCTTGGGCACCCCATGGGTAAGATCGGGATCCAAGATAACCTGGTCAAAAATGGTGAAATCCGAATTGATGCCCAGTTTTTTTTCAGGGCCCATAAGCACTGTGGTACGGGAAACCTCGGCACCGGTACCGCTTATGGTGGGGATTCCCACATGGTACAAAGAAGGTTTTGGAACCAAATCCCACCCTTGATAGTCCGAGGAACTGCCCCTGTTGTTCAATAAAATGGCCACGGCCTTGGCCAAATCCAAAAGTGTGCCCCCGCCCATTCCCACAATACCGGAAGGAAGTTCTTCGAAATCCTTCCGTATTTGGGAAACCAGGGCATCCACTTGTACAGTCTTGGGCTCTTCCTGGGCCGAAACAAAGATACGTTGGTCATTGAACAAGGTCGGGATTCTTTCTGCCAAGGGACTTCCCTCAAAAACATCGTCTACCAAAAAAATAAAGGGGGCTTCGGAATGCCTGCGCCTTGGCATCAATATTTCGTTCAATTGGTCAAAGCTTCCCTCCCCGAACATAACACGTGGCACCATGGGAAAGTTGCGGTATCCCCGCGCGTTCTCAAGTTGCGTGTTTTTAATGCCAATATGCTTTTTAATCTCCATACCTTGCTTATAGGTATTGTAATACTTCCTTTATATTATTTACGGCAAGATAGGAATGCTCCGTATCCTGCTCCAAGACCTCTTCGTGCTGCCAAGTGGTGTGAAAGGGGACATGAATGGCCTGCGCCCCGATATTGATAATAGGCAGTACATCTGATTTAAGGGAGTTGCCGATCATCAAAAATTCCCCAACACCTATGTTCAAATGATTCAGCAAATTTAGGTAGTTTTCCTCCTTTTTGTCACTTAAAACCTCCACATGGTGAAAATAGCTGGAAAGCCCGGAGCGATCCAATTTGCGTTCCTGATCTAACAAATCGCCCTTGGTGAGTACAATGAGCCTATATTTTGGGGATAGTTGATCCAATACTTCGGTAATCCCGTCCAGGAGTTCCACAGGATGCGCTATCATCTTCTTTCCCAAATCCAATATCCGTGATAGGGTTTCCTGGCCCACTCGGTTATTGGACAACTCCAAGGCCGATTCGATCATAGACAACATAAACCCTTTGATCCCATATCCATAGAGTTCCAAATTCCGCATTTCCATCTTGAACAGTTCCTGATCAATGGTATTTTTGGTCTCATAGCGTTCCAGCAGCTCGGCAAACTTCTCCTCGGTCTCCCTAAAATAGGTCTCGTTTACCCAGAGGGTATCATCGGCATCAAAACCGATTACCTTGATATTTCCGTAATCTATTTCCATACTTGCTGGGCTTTTTTTAGATCCTCGGGAGTATCGATTTCTATGCCACTTACGATAGTTTCTACCATTTTGATTTTTTTCCCGTATTCCAAATACCGTATCGCCTCTATCTTTTCGGTGGCCTCCAAGGGCCGCATGGGCAAACGCTGAAAATCCATAAGGGCCGTTTTTCGAAAGGCGTAAATCCCTTTGTGTTTATAGTAGATACGTTCCACACCGGTATCCCTAGGGTACGGAATGGGAGATCGGGAAAAATAAAGGGCAAAATGTCGGTTGTCCACGATAACCTTTACCGTATTTGGGTTGTTGATTTCCTGTTCTGACGTAATATGGACCATCAAAGAGGCCAAATCGATTTCCTGCTCCGGGTCATTATGGAACACTTGCAAAACACGTTCCAAACTCTCGCGGTCAATAAAGGGTTCATCGCCCTGAACATTGACAATGATATCCACATCCATGGGTTCTACCGCTTCGGCAATACGATCACTACCGCAATCGTGCTCTTTTTGGCTCATTATGGCTTGGCCACCGGCCTTTTGGATGGTGCTAAAAATAACATCGCTGTCCGTAACCACGTATACAGCATCGAACAGCTGTGTACGCTCAGCGGCCTCATAGGTCCTCAGGATCACCGGTTTTCCTGAAAGATCCTGCATGAGCTTGGCAGGAAATCGGGACGCGGCATAACGCGCCGGTATCATAGCAATGATTTTAAGATTTTCCATAGCGTAAGGGGTATTTCTATTTGGCAAAAGATGTGTTATAAGGGGCTAGTATAGTATCTACGTCTTGGCCCTAGGCCTTAATTTTCGATAAATCCGAAATATGACGATTAAGATGATTATCACCAGGACCACCGCCAAAACAGGGGCAAAAATAGAGGCTGTTGCCACCACGGTGGCCGTTCCTGTTTCCACGGTAGACACCACTGGATTGGCCAGACCACCGGTAGATGCCGTTGAGGCCAAGCGGCCTGTGGCACCGGCACCCTTGATGGCCGTGGCCGTACCCCCTCCCGCAATTATAGCTAGGGACCATGTAATAATGGGATCCAAGTTGGCCACGGTGGATACCATTACGGCTGTCCCCGCAATGGCTGCCAAGGGTATGGCCAAGCTGTCCAAAAGATTATCCACCCAAGGAATAAAATAGGCAAAAATCTCGGTAACACTGGCAACGCCCAAGGTAATGAGCGCCCCTATACTTCCGATCCATTGCCAGTTTTCATTGAGTTCCCAAAGGTTAAAATAAGCGGCCAGGCTCAAGGCAAACAAGGGCAAAAACACCCGAAATCCTACGGAGGCGGCCAGCCCAATGCCTAAAAAAATGCTGATTATGGTTTCTGAACCCATGATTGTTTCGCTATGTAGGACATGTTGGGGGAATCTTCCCCCAAGCGCCAGTCGCGCCCGCTAAAGTAATGAACTCGTTTAAACCCAAAAAGTTTAAACGAGTTCTATTTATGCATTGCCAACAAAAAAATCATCGGTAAAACCGATAAGATACAGCCGTCGCCTGGCCCGGGTAATCGCCGTATACAACCACCTCAAATATTCCCGATCCACACCCTGGGGGAGGTAGGGTTGCTCTATGAAAACGGTGTCCCATTGACCTCCCTGGGCCTTATGGCAGGTAATGGCATAGGAGAATTTTACCTGCAGGGCATTAAAAAAACGGTTGTTCTTCACCGCCAAAAACCTTTTGTAGTTGGATTTTTCATCCGCATAATCCTCGGCCACCGCCCGATATAGGCGATTCCCCTCCTCATACGGGAGTGAGGGTGTATTGGCGGTTATGGTATCCAACAACAAAACGGTCTCAAATGGGGATTGTCCAGGGTAATCTACCATGCGCACTTTGACCTCGGCGAAGGTAAAATCATAGAGCTCCCGAAGGGCAAAAATTTCCAGTACCTCAATGATATCGCCATTTGCTATAAAACCAGCCTTGGAGTTGGGTTTTAACCAGAAGTAGTTGTTCTTTACGACCATCATATGATCTCCCGGGGCAATCCTATTCTCTAAAAAAAGAATCCTGTTCCGGATATTGGCATTGTAACCATTGGCTCTTTTATTGGAACGTACGATGCAAGCGGTTTCCTCCCTGCCATTTTGGGAATAGGAGGCATCTATAGCCTCTTGAATCTCGTAACCGTCACTGAGGCGTATTATGTCCCTATAGGGCGAAAGGCTAAACTGAAAGGATTCCAAAAAGCTACCCTTCAACTGTTCACGAATAGCAGTGGCATTGGCCAATATCCCGGATTCCCGGCTTTGCCGCAACACTTCTTCCAATTCCAGGGAAATTACGTCTTTATCGTAGTCCAGGGCCAAACGGCGGGCGTCCAGGGCAGGACTAAGGTTAAATCCCACCGGGGGTAGCTGGGCCGTATCCCCTATGAGTACCATTGTACAGCCATGGCCCGAGTATACATAGAAAAACAAATCGTGCAACAGGGATCCATTTTCGAAAACGGTGGAATCCGAGGGGGTATCCGGAATCATAGAGGCCTCGTCCACAATAAATACGGTATTGCGATGTTTGTTGGGAGCGAGTACAAAACGCACCCCGCCATCCTTACGCTTCTTGGGGACATATATTTTCCGATGGATCGTAAAGGAGGGATTCCCGGAATACCGGGCCATTACCTTGGCCGCCCTTCCCGTAGGGGCCATGAGCACATACTTCATGGATAATTGCCATAAGGAAGCTACCAAGCTTCCCACCAAAGTGGTTTTTCCCGTACCCGCATAGCCACGTAACAGGAATAGACGATTCGCGGTATCCCCGGTAAGAAAATATGCCAATTGTGCCAAGGCCAAATCCTGATCGGGGGTCGGGGTATGCGGAAATTGGTCG
>JBCCZF010000197.1:0-5868 GCA_039188035.1 Bacteroidota bacterium
CGGCGGCGGCGGTGCCTCTGGGGGTTGGTAGACAGATACCAGATTTTAGACCACTGCGCCGATAGGGGCAAGACTTTAAGTCGAAAACCGTTGTATTTTGAAAACAAATAGCACCCGTCTGCTTGCGTAGTGCCTCAATACGGCAGGCACGGCTTAGAGAAATCAAATCCTACGATACCGAGATTTTCTTTTGTTTTGGGGGACTTTACCACCAAAAGAATCGAACTTATAGGAAAAACTGGCCATAAAGTAACGGTTCAATACCGTACTTTCCACGTCCTGTATAAAATCCTGACCACTGGTACGGCGCACATTTTGGTTCTGATCTAACAGGTCGTAGGCAGTAATCTTAAGATTTCCTTTCTTCTTTAAGACTCCCAGGCCTACGCTTAAATTCCAGAACAGGGCATCTTTTTTAAAGCCTGGCCCCACATTGCCGTTATACGTATAACTAAGGTCGTTCCCCCAAACCAAGGCTGCGGGCCAATAGGTGGTCAATCGCAGATTGGCGCGCTGAACTACAAATTGCACATCGTTCACATTATCCAGACTGTAGGCCGTATTGGAAAAGGTAACGCGATAACCGGGTTCCACCTCCAAAAGTTCACGAAAGTTAAATCGGGCGGAGGCCCGGGGGCTAATATCAAAGCGCTGCGCCACAAGCTCGGCACCATTGGAGAAGTTCACTTGACGACCAAAATTCACATTAGATCCCAGACTAAAGCCCAGGGTGTATAGACTATCCCGCTTAAACTGTTTGGAATAGCCCAGCCCCCCGTATCCATTATAGTTGCCATTTACATTGGTAAATTCGGTGGTACGCCTTAACTCGGCATCTGTGGTAATCCGCGACGCCACGGTATTGTCCTGAATCGTTAGACCAGAATACATATAGTAACCCGTACGCTCCTTCCAGTCATAATTGTTACAACTAAATCGAAGATCGTGACTCAAGGTAGGGTCCAGATCCGGATTACCCACTACCACGTTCAGGGGGTCGCTCACATTGGGGACTGGTTGCAATTGATTTACCTGGGGGAGATCTACCCTAGACCGATAACTGAACCTGACACGGCCGTTTTTACCCAATTGATGTCTAAAACTACTATTGACTACCATATTCTCGTAGTTCTTTTCAAAGGTAGATTCACGAAGGATATCCCGATTGCTCAATTCGTTTCTTTGGTAGGAGACATTTATACTGAGGTTCATTTTTTCGCCCCGCTTCATTAGGCCTATTTCCGGCTGCTGTTCCCAATCGGTAAAACTAAAATCAGAACTCAGATCGGTACGGAAAAGGGTGTAGTCACCACTGGTATCGTCCAATTCAAAAACCCTGCGATTGTTATGCCGGGAATCCCGGTCAAAGTTATACTCAAAGTCCAAAAACCAGTCGGATCCCAGGGCCCTTCGGTATTCCAGTTGTCCCCCGTAGCGCTCCCGATCATTGTCCACATCGGTTCGTTGATCTACCCTTTCCTCTACCCCTGCGCCATTGGCATCATAAACGGTGATCACATTATTGAGCAGATCCACACTTTTCGATTCGGTATTGGTGTTTCTGAACATAAAGCTGAGGTATCCCCCCAAAGTGTCCAACTTCCGTATAAGATCGAACTCGTTCCCAAAATTGCGTTGTACATTTTCACTTAAAAGAACCCGATCTGAACTGTTTACCAGGTTTCCATTTTCATCCTGTGAGGAGGATTCCCGGGATTCATTGGAATTGCTTTGGTTCACACTCAGATTTGGGCTTAAGGATACCCGTAGGTTTGTCCCGATATCGAATTCTACGTTTGCAGAACCCCGGTTTGCGTTGGTGGAACCATCAAATCGGGATACGGTTTCCGAGAAAAAACTACCTTCGGGCAGGATGTTTTCCCTACTGTTCCGCTCATCCTGAAACGAATCGCTATAGGCAAAGAAATAGTTCGCATCAATCTCATACTTACCTTTTTCCCGAGCCGCATAACTGCCCCCAAGATTGGAGGATGTGGTAATACCTTGTCCAAAGTTATTCAGTATCCCGGTATCCCATACATCGGTACTCCCATTACTTCCATTACCCACCATTTCATAAATCTCGTCATAGGAAAAACCGGAATTGTTGATGTTGTTCGATCCCCCGATGAAACTAGCCCTTTGTGTATCGTTAAAATAATTCAACAACCCATTGGCCTGATATCGTTCATCCGTACCGTACCCCAATGAGGAACGCCCCATATACCCTTTATTCCGGTCTTCTTTAATGGTTAGGTTGATGGTCTTGGTATCCCCGTCTGCATCTTCTCCAGTAAATTGTTGTTTTCTTGTTTTGGTATCCACTATTTGGATTTTTTCTATCAAATCCTTGGGCAGGCTCTTTGTAGCTACCTTGGGATCGTTGCTGAAAAAGACCTGTCCATTTACCAATACGTTGTCCACTTCCTTCCCATTTACCGTTATATTGCCATCGCTATCCACTTCTACCCCGGGCAGTCGCTTGAGCACCTCTTCCACGGAAGCATCGGGACGCACCTTAAAGGAATCCGCATTGTATTCGGTGGTATCCTTTTTGATTCGAATCGGAACTTTTTCGGCCACTACGTCAACCCCTTGCAAAGCTTCGGCCTGCTCCACCATAGGAACGCGCCCAATAACCAGCACAGGTTTTACCTCCACTGTCCTAAATTCCGTTTTATAACCGGTAAAGGAAAAAACGACGCGCAACTTGTTATGGGTTGTCCTTCCCTTTAGCTCAAAATTACCTTCCCGATCACTAATGGTATAGGTTACCAGGGTGCTGTCGTTCACGGTCTCGGCATAAATAGTGGCCGCCTCCAAAGGCATTCCTCCAAGGCTGTCCACCACCTTTCCGGACATTGAAAATTCCTGGGCAAAAATTGGGAAAGAACACAGTACCATAATCAAGGCACTGGATACATATCTGGACATCAAAAAATACGGTATTTGGTTTGAACAAACTAAAATTATCAGTTTCGCCTCCGGTAGAAACGCAGTCCATCCACTTTAACAAAAAACTAACAAAAGTTGGGGCCAAATAGCCAAAATACCCTTCAATTCGCGTATTTGAGGCGGCTTCTTCTGTAAACAGAACCCTACACCTTTACAAAATCCCAAACTGTAAATTTCAAATCCCAATTGGCACATCTCCATATGGAATATGAGGAAACTCCTTGGTATTGTCCTTTACTTTTTACGCATAAAGATGGACATCGGGACTCCTGTAAAATTAAAATGTTGCCGTAACTGGTTCTCCAGAAAACGCCTATAGGGCTCGCGGACGTATTGGGGAAGATTGCAAAAAAAAGCGAATTGGGGGTAGGGTGTGGGCAATTGCGTAATGTATTTGATCTTTACATACTTGCCTTTATAGGCAGGAGGCGGATTGTTTTGGATAATAGGCAAGAGAATATCGTTCAATTTCCGGGTGGGAATCCTATTGGAACGATTTTTATATACCTCCACGGCGGTTTCAATGGCCTTAAAAATACGCTGTTTGGTAAGGACGGAGATAAAGAGAATGGGAACGTCCGTAAAGGGCTCCACAGCTTTTTTAATATCCCGTATGTACTGTTTCATGGTATTGGTCTGCTTATCCTGTACCAAATCCCATTTGTTTACCAACACCACAATACCCTTGTTATTCCTATGGGCCAGCCAAAATATGTTTCCCACCTGACCATCAAAACCCCGGGTGGCATCAAGGAGTAGCAAACATACATCGCAATGCTCAATGGCCCGGACGGACCGCATAACGGAATAAAACTCCAAATCTTCCTTAACCTTCGCTTTACGGCGTATTCCAGCGGTATCCACAAGGTTGAACTCAAAGCCAAAGCGATTGTATTTGGTGTCTATACTATCCCGGGTAGTCCCTGCTATATCCGTAACAATATACCGGTCTTCCCCGATAAGGGCATTAATGAAGGACGATTTACCGGCATTGGGCCTCCCAACCACTGTAAAACGGGGCAGATTATCCTCAGGGATCGGCCTGTCCGGCAACACGGTGACCAGGGCATCCAACAGTTCCCCGGTACCACTCCCATTAATACTGGAAAGGCTGTAATATTCCCCAAGTCCCAAGGCATAGAATTCCACGGCGTCCGCTGCCCTTTGGGCATTGTCTACCTTGTTCACCACCAAAAAAACAGGTTTTTCCAATCTGCGCAACAATTTGGCCACATCGTTATCCATCCCTGTGATACCGGTAGTCACATCCACCATAAAAAGGATGGCATCCGCCTCATCGATGGCCAACTCTACCTGTTTGTCTATTTCCTGCTCAAAAACATCGTCACTACCAAGCACATACCCCCCGGTATCTATTAGGGAGAACTCCTTTCCATTCCAGTCACTTTTGCCATAGTGCCGATCCCGGGTCACCCCGCTAACGGCATCTACAATGGCTTCCCTACGCTGTATTAAACGGTTAAAAAAAGTAGATTTTCCAACATTGGGCCTTCCCACAATGGCAACAATGGCACTCATACTTCTGCAATATTAACGGGCAAAGGTAGCAATAAAGAATTTCTTGGAACCAACCCACGCCTTTACCGGACGGGCAGGTATGCGTTGGGCGGGACAATTGGACACCGGCCCAACAAAATGCTTCTGGAGGGTTTCGCCAGTTTCATTTTGGCTTAGAGGTCAAAAACCGTCCCGATGGCTATTATACGGTTTTGACCTTGTGCATTTCTCTCCCCCGAGAATTTGCAGTCGTCGGATACAATAGGAGAGGTGAAATGGGAACCCTAATCTGGCCGCCCGCCCTGCCCTGCCTCGAAGGCAAGGCGGACGTCAAAACAGGGAAGCCGGCCCGGAACAAAGCTCCGAGGACTTTTTTGGATTAATTGTACAACCACGGAAAACTGGGAAAGAAGTTTATATCCTTATCCAAGAAGTACCCTTCCCAAAAGGATATTATTGGAAAATAAAGAGAACCTATCCATTCTTGACCACCAAGGGAATTACTGGGGCATTTGTATTTCCTTTACCCGTATAGGGTTCCCCGGCAGCCCGTGGGCGAATTTTTTTTGCAGGTGCCCCATAAGCCACCGTATAACTACCGATATTACCTACTACCAGCGAACCCGCGCCTACAACACTGTGTTCCGAGATGGTAATATTATCTATAACACTGGTTCCCAAGCAAATGGCAGAGAATTTGCCAAGAATAAAATGCCCTCCCGTGCAAGATTTTGGGGCCAAGCTGGAGTAGTCGCCCATTCTTCCATGATGTCCTAAAGATGCATTCGTATTGACAATGCAAAAAGTACCGACCGTGGCGTTTGCCTCAACCACGGCCCCGGGAAGTACCACTGATCCCTTTCCAATACGGACATCCTTCCCGATGACCGCCTTGGGATGCACGGTATGGACATATTCAAAACCTGGGGCAATTTTGGCTATTCGGTCTACAAGTAATTTTCGCAACCAATTATCCCCAATGGCTATTATACCGGCGTGGATATTGTGCTTTTGAATAAGGTAAGGTAAATGGAACTCACTCCCCAAAACCGTATATCCATTCAAATGGAGCCCCCTCTTTTTAAAAGAATCCAGAAAGCCGATTATACGATATTTCCCTTCCTTTTCAATACAATCCAGAACAACACTGCCGTGTCCATAAGCGCCAAAAATGACAATGTTTTTCATATCATTTGGAGGATTTTTTGCATTTCATCGATGAAATACGTATTTCATCGATGAAACAAAGGTATAAAAACCCTCTTGCGGTGTTCGGAAAAAAGTTTTTTTAACAGTATCCGGGGAAAACCAATATCGGGTTTTCCTAAATTTCCAGTTTGGATTCAACGGTGTCTTTCCCACGTATACCCAATAACAAGACACTTCCCAACCTCC
>JBCCZF010000198.1:0-5842 GCA_039188035.1 Bacteroidota bacterium
TCTCGCAGCACACCAAAATAACTTTCGATTCCGATGTGGAACTTTCGGTAAAAGAGGTCTTTAGAATCGTAAAGAAAAAGACCGACCACACGTTTATCTACAAATCGGATTTATTTAGGAATGCCCCTAAAGTAACGATTGAAAAAGGGGTCATTACGATAAAGGAATTGCTGGAAAAATGTAGATCAGTAGCCAATTTTGATTTCGAGTTCTCCAGTAAGGGGGCCATTATCGTAAAGAAAATCCCAAAACAAATTGTGGACATACCACAACAGCAGGCGCAGCAGTCAGTCTCCGGGACGGTAACCGACGCAAATGGTTCGCCCTTGCCCGGTGCCAGTATTGTGGAGAAAGGCACAACCAATGGAACCCAGACCGATTTTGATGGCGACTTCACCATTTCGGTTTCAGATCCTGAAGCCGTTCTGGTTATTTCGTATATAGGCTTTGCCACCCAGGAAATACCCATTGCTGGCAAGGATAGCGTAAATGTGGTACTTGAAGAAAGCACCAGTGGTTTGGAAGAAGTGATCGTTGTCGGTTATGGAACCACAAAAAAATCGGATATTACAGGGTCCGTTTCCTCGGTAAAGTCGGAGGAATTGACCGCCTTTCCCGTACTGAATGCCGAACAGGCGTTACAAGGTAGGGCCGCCGGGGTGGCGGTGCAATCCAACAATGGGGGGGAACCTGGAGCGCCCATAAGCATTAGCATACGGGGCAACACCTCTATAGGTGCAAGCAGTGAAGCCCTGGTCGTGGTAGACGGTTTTGTTGGCGGTGCCCTGCCACAGCCCACGGATATTGCGTCCATTGAGGTATTAAAGGACGCCTCTGCAACGGCCATTTATGGGTCCAGAGGTGCCAATGGGGTAATCCTGGTGACCACCAAAAAGGGAACCAAGGGAAGAATGGTGGTAGAGGTGAATTCCTCCTATGCCACGCAGAGCCTCACCCAACGTATAGACCTCTTGAACGCCGATCAGTTTGCTTCCTATCGGCAGGCCATAAATCCCAGTTATGTGCAGGGTCCGGCAGATACGGATTGGCAAGATCTCATCTATACTACGGGCAACATTTCCAATCATCAGCTTTCCTTCTCCGGAGGTTCCGAGAACATCAACTTTTATGTTTCCGGCAACTATTTTGATCAAAAGGGAGTCGTTATCAATTCCAGTTTTGAACGCTTTTCGTTTTTGAGCAATATCGATGTACAGGCCACTAAACGTTTGAAGCTAGGGTTCAACGCCTATGCCAACCGGAGCAATAGAAATGGTATCCAGAGCCAGGCCAACAGCGGTGGAAGTGGTGAGGGCGATGTAATCTCCACGGCTTATCGTTTTGCCCCGGACCAGCCGGTACAGGACGAAAACGGGGTCAACACCACCAACCCCGTGGGAGACCAATTTGATAATCCGGTCGCCATTGCCCGGGAATCCATTGACGATACCAAGACCGATGATTACAGGGCCAATTTTTATGCGGATTACGAACTATTCAAAGGACTTTCGTTCAAGACCACTTTTGGTTTTAGCACAGAAAATAGAACCCGGGGCCGACTTCAACCCTCTACCTTGATCGGGCAGGCCAGTATCCAAGGGGGTATAGCCCGGTTGGAGAATCTCAAGGGAACGGATATCCTTTCCGAGAACTACCTTACCTAGACCCGGGAAATCGGGAAGGGCTATTTAACGGCATTACTGGGGTATTCCTATCAAAAATTCCGGGACGAACGTTTTTCGGCGCGCACCCAAAATCTGATCAGCAACAGTGTATCCTATTTTAATCTCTCGGCGGGATCGGACATACAGACACCCACATCTTCCTTGACCGAAACCGAGATTGTTTCCCAGTTTGGGCGGCTCAACTACGAATACGATGACCGTTATCTGCTTACCTTCACGGCCAGGCGCGACGGGGCGTCCAATTTTGCCAAAAACAACAAATATGCCTTTTTCCCCTCCGGGGCCATAGGTTGGCGCGTTTCCAATGAGGGTTTCCTACGGGACAATGCGGTATTGTCCAATTTAAAACTGCGTGCCAGTTATGGGGTAACGGGCAACCCTTCCATATCCCCCTATCAGTCATTGGCCAGTTTTGATGATATCTATTCCGCCGTAGGGGATACGCAGGTAAGTGCGGTAGTTCCCCAACAGTTGGCGAATCCGGACCTCAAATGGGAATCTTCCTATCAAACCAATTTTGGTATCGATTTTGGCTTTTGGGATAATCGTATTTCAGGTACCCTCGACTTTTATAACATTGATACCCGAGACCTTATCTTGGGGGACTCCTCGGTACCGGAAAACATTGGTTTTTCAAGATTACAGGCCCTTAGGAACGTAGGTGAAATAAATAACAAAGGGGTAGAGATTACCTTGAGCACCAAAAATATAGTTACCGAAAACTTTAGTTGGACCACGGATTTTAACTGGTCCCGTAATCGCGTGGAGGTGGTTAGCCTAATCAACGGCGAGGACATCTTTCTAGATTCCTCTCCGGGGTCTTTCCTCCAGGACGAGACCCATATCCTACGGGAAGGGGAACCCGTTGGTGTTTTCTGGGGCTATGAGTACCAAGGCGTCTATCAGGGCGGGGACGTACCGGATGGCCTGGCCACTTATTCCGGAGCTGAGGCCGGGGACGAACTTTTTACCGATTTCAATAACGATGGGGTAATAACCCCTGGGGACGATAGAACGATCATTGGGGATCCAAATCCCGACTGGATCGCGGGTCTGAAAAACAATTTCTCCTATAAGGGTTTTGATCTTAACGTATTTTTCCAGGCCGCAGTGGGCGGCGATATCTTCAGCTATACCTTCCTGGAGTTGGCCTCCGGTGAATCCAATGCCACCCCGGAAGTACTGAACGCCTGGACACCTACCAATACCGACACCAATGTACCCTCCGCCAAAGTTCGTGAAAAACGGCTTACGGACAGGTTTGTCTACGACGGCAGCTACGTGCGCCTAAAGAACTTGGCCCTAGGGTACAACCTGCCCACGGAGATTGTTCAAAAAATAGGCATGCAGAACATACGGGTAAGCGTGAGTGGCCAGAACTTATTGACCTTTACGGACTTTCCGGGGACCGATCCAGAGGCCCGGTATCGCAGTACCGGAAGCCAGGGCAATAGCAACAACAACAACGTTAACCTAGGGTTTGATTACGGAAGTTACCCCAATATTAGGTCGTATACCCTTTCCGTAAACCTTAAATTTTAATTCCAAAAAATACCACTATGAAAAGTATAAAATATCTAACCCTTTTCCTGGCACTGTCCCTGGTAGGATGTTCGGATCTTGAGGAAGTTCCTGTTGGCGTACTATCCCCGGATGGTTTCTTTCAATCCCCGGAAGATGTCCAAACAGCCATTAACGGTGCCATAGGCCATATGGCCCATGAGAACTATTGGGGAAGAAAACTTTCCCTGTCCATAATGTTGCGCAGCGATATGGTATCCATTGGGGATATAGGGACCCCTGGGCGAAGGCAGGAGGTAAACAATTTCTCCATGGCTGCGGACAATGGTATGGTCACGGCCTTTTGGCCGCGTTCTTACCAAGTAATTGCCGCTGCAAATGAAGCCATAGCCGCTGCGGCTACCTTGGATGTCCCTGCCAATCAAATTGACCCTATCGCGGCCCAGGCCCACCTCTTTAGGGCCTATACCTATTATCATCTGGTACGTCTTTTTGGGGATATTCCCTATTGGGACGCGCCCGTGGACAACATTGACGAAGCCAGGCAAATACAAAAGACCCCGGTTGATCAGGTATACACCAATATCATTGCAGATCTGGAACTGGCCAAGACCAACCTTCCGGACACCCAACCCACGCGGGCATTGCCAACAAAGGCCACCGCAGCTGCGTTTTTGGCCTCAGTATATCTTACCCTGGGCGAATATCAAAATGCCTATGACGAGGCCAAATTTGTAATTGATAACGAAGGACGTTTTGAGCTTGCGCTTGCCGCGGACTACCAGGATATTTTTAATCATAGCACGCAAACCTCTACAGGAGAGTTTCTCCTTAGTTTGGATTACAACGGGTTTAGTGATGGGGACACCGGTAGGGACTATACGCCCGCGCTAACGGGAATCAGGGCCAACGAACGGGGCAATATAGGAGGGGGCTGGTCGGTCGCCGTACCTACCATAAACGTATATGATGCTTGGGACGGACGGGATTACAGAAAGGCCGTAAGCTTGGACACCACAGGGATTTTCGATGGTACCGAAGAGTTCTTTGACAAGTTTCCCGATTTTGATTCGCGGAATATCCAAAGTGCCTATATAGCCAAATACACCCGCTTTATTGGCCCCACGGGAACGGGTAACGGAAGGGCTTCCAGTCTTAACTATGCCCTGATGCGCTATGCCGAGGTGCTCCTTATTGCGGCCGAGGCCTTAAACGAGATAAGTCCCGGTTCGGGAGAGGCGGCAGGTTATGTAAACCGGGTACGGGCCAGGGCCAGGGCCGGGAACGGATCGGATTTCCCCCCGGACGTCGCCGGGGGAATGTCCCAAGCGGATTTTAGGGATATGGTATTGGAAGAACGTAAATGGGAGCTTGCCTTTGAGTTTAAAAGGTGGTACGACATTAAAAGAAGGCAATTGGGAACCGAGGTCTTCGACGCCGATGGTTTGGAACCCCAACCCAATTTTGACCCGGGTAGGGATTATCTTTTCCCGTTACCGTTCGATGAAATTGATAGAAATCCCAATTTGGGGCCCAACAATCCTGGATACTAATATTTGACCCAAAAGAAGTCGGTCCCATAAAAAAGACCGACTTCTTTTAATTTTTTACCTATACCTATTCCTTATGACCACTATTCACCATTCCGCCCTGATACTTCTTCTTGTTGTTTTCTGTACCGGGTGCAAAAATCAGGGCAAAAACGGACAGGACATGTCCATATCCATTGATTCGCTTTTAAGCATACGCTATCAAAACCTTTTAAAATACCCGGACGATTCCCTATCGTTCCCCAGAAGTTATACCAGGGCAGATAGTACTGTTCGTAAGGTACGGTCAAGCGATTGGACCAGTGGTTTCTTTCCTGGAAACCTATGGCAACTCTATAGACTTACGGGAAATACGGCCTTTAAAGACAAGGCCATGGCCTGGACCCATTTTGTGGAAAAAGAAAAGTTCAACAACAGAACCCACGATATGGGATTCAAGGTTTTTTGCAGTTTCGGGAACGGGTACCGGATTACGGATAATGCGGGCTACAAAAACATCATCCTAAAAAGTGCACAGACCTTGGCTACCCGTTTTAACGAAAATGTAGGAAGTCTGCGCAGTTGGGATTTTAACCGAGATATATGGGAATTCCCGGTTATTGTGGACAATATGATGAATTTGGAACTGTTGTTCGAGGCTACCAAACTATCCGGTGATAGCACATTTCATAAAATGGCGGTTACACACGCCAATACCACACTAAAAAATCACTTCCGCGATGACGGCAGTAGTTACCATGTAGTGGTCTACGACACCCTCACAGGGTCGGTCAAGGACAAGGTTACCCATCAAGGCCTAAATGATGGGTCGGCATGGGCACGGGGCCAGGCATGGGGCATCTATGGGTATACCATGTGTTATAGATATACCAAAGATCCCGCCTATCTGGAACAGGCCCAAAAGAGTGCCCAGTTCTACCTGGAGCATCCCAACCTAAGGGAAGACGGTATTCCGTATTGGGATTTTGACGACCCGGCCATTCCCAACGCCCCGCGGGACGTTTCAGCGGCTACCGTTGTGGCGTCGGCCTTCCTGGAACTGGACCAATATGTGGATAATCCGGAATATAGGACGTATGCCCAAAA
>JBCCZF010000199.1:0-5839 GCA_039188035.1 Bacteroidota bacterium
CTGGGGTTTTTGGAAACCCGTAATAAAAGCCATTAAGGCGGAAGACCCTGATTTTATGGAAAACAGGAATTTTTTACGGGATACCTTTAACTGCATTATAGGGATAATCTGGCAGATGACCTTTGTTTTGGCTCCCATTTACCTCATTATTAAAGAGTACTATAGCATGGCTTTTGTGGTATTGTTGATGATTATCACTTCCGTGATATTAAAAAAGACCTGGTACAACAAATTGACTTCAGAAAAATAAACATCTTAAATTACAGAATTTATGCAAAAAATGCCCTGGCAGGATAGGCCCCAGGATTGTTCGGATATACTTTGGCGTTATAGTGAAAACCCCATTATTGGGAGGTATGACATTCCTACCTCCAACAGCATTTTTAATAGTGCGGTGGTTCCTTTTGAAGATGGGTTTGCCGGTGTTTTCCGATGCGATAACAAAGCCGTTCAGATGAACATCCATGCTGGTTTCAGTCGCAATGGTGTGGATTGGGATATTGATCATCTGCCCATACGCATGCAGGCGGGAAACACGGAGATGATCGATTCGGACTACAAGTACGATCCCCGGGTGGCTTTTATAGAGGACCGGTATTGGGTTACCTGGTGCAATGGCTATCACGGCCCTACCATAGGGTTGGCGTATACCTTTGATTTTAAGGAATTTTTTCAGTGCGAGAACGCCTTTCTTCCCTTCAACAGGAATGGGGTGCTCTTTCCCAAAAAAATCAATGGCAAATATGCCATACTCAGTAGACCTAGTGATAACGGGCATACTCCCTTTGGGGATATTTATATCAGTTATAGCCCGGACATGAAGTATTGGGGAGAGCATCGTTGCGTGATGAAAGTGGCCCCTTTTGAGGACAGTGCGTGGCAGTGTGCCAAAATTGGCGCGGGTCCAGTACCCATATTGACGGAGGAAGGCTGGTTGGTCTTTTACCATGGCGTAATCAAGACCTGTAACGGATTTCGCTACTCCGTAGGGGCGGCCTTATTGGAGCTAGATCGGCCGGATCAGGTGAAATACCGGACCCGGCCCTATCTTTTGGCTCCTGCCGAAACCTATGAGCAAAATGGTGATGTGCCCAATGTAGTGTTTCCATGCGCCGCCCTGCATTCCCCGGAAGCCGATAAACTGGCCCTGTATTATGGGGCGGCGGATACGGTTACTGCCATGGCCTTTGGGCATCTCTCGGAAATAATCGACTTTACCAAAAAAAACAGTCTTTAAAGTAATGCGAAGGATATCAAAAATACTAATGTTCTTATGCTTTGCCCCGGTCCCGTTGGTTGGGGTATCCCAAGATTCTCCAAGGGTATACATTGCGCCAATGGCCGATAGACCTATTAATATTGATGGAAAGGATAGTGATTCCGCTTGGGCCAATGCCCCTTGGAGTATGGATTATATTGATATCGAGGGGGAGGTAACCCCAAAATATCGCACCCGCATGAAAATGCTTTGGGACGATACGTACTTCTATTTCTTTACGCAAATGGAGGAGCCCCATGTTTGGGGAACCCTAAAACAGCGGGACACCGTGATTTTCTATAACAACGATTTCGAGATTTTCATCGATCCGGACGGGGATACCCACAATTACTATGAGTTTGAAATGAATGCCCTGAATACGGTTTGGGACCTGTTTTTGACCAAACCCTACCGCAACGGGGGCAAAGTAATCGATAGTTGGGACATACAGGGTCTAAAGACGGCGGTGGACATTGATGGTACCCTGAACGATTCCAGGGATACGGATACCGGTTGGAGCGTAGAAATAGCCATTCCGTGGAGTGTTATTATGGAAGCTAGTAATGGTGGCCAGGTGCCCAAGGGGCGGTTTTGGCGTATCAACTTTTCCCGGGTCAATTGGGATTTTGACATGAACGAGGGGCGATATTCCCGAAAAAAAGATGCACAGGGCAAATACCTTCCGGAATACAATTGGGTATGGTCGCCCCAGGGCGTCGTCAATATGCATGAACCGGAGCACTGGGGCTATGTATATTTTGCTGTCGATCCAAAAGGCGGTGCTGATTTTGCGATTCCCGAGGACGACTTTGTGAAACGGTACCTCTATGAACAGTATCGCAAACTGCGCAAAGCAGGAGGGGACTTTGATCAAGCGATAAAGGCTGTGGAAAAATCAAAGGGTCGTGTCCGGGGCAAGGACATCAGGCTAAAGGTGGAAAAACATACCAACGGTTGGAACCTATATACCCAAAGCCCGTTCACAAAAAGCACATTATTAATCGCCGAAGATGGCAAATTTCACCGTATCGAACCATAGGTAGGGTTTCCAGAATCGGACAGATCGGAAAGGGTACAAAACAAATAATATGAGGTTACGAGGAATGGGCGTGGTAGTTCTGCTAGGGGTGCTTTTTTGTTCCTGCTCCCAAAAAAAAGATAGGGTTCCCCTTGACCTTACGGATTATGTAAATCCGTTTATTGGTACGGACGGGCCGGGCAACACCTACCCGGGGGCCACGGTGCCCTTTGGGATGGTTCAATTAAGTCCGGACATCGGTATTCCCGGTTGGGATAGGATCGCTGGCTATTACTATCCGGACAGCATCATAAGCGGATTTTCGCACACCCATTTAACCGGTACCGGAGCCGGGGATTTGTATGATATCCTGGTCATGCCTACCAATAGTCGATCGGCAAAACGAATGGCCGAAAACGGGTTTAGGCCCTATTCCCGTTTTGTCCACGAAAAGGAATCGGCCTCGCCAGGATACTATTCCGTGGATTTATTGGATTTTGGTATTCGGGCCGAATTGACGGCCACCGATAGGGTGGGCGTGCATCGATACACTTTTCCCGCGGACGAGGAGACTATACTTTATGTAGATCTTGGATATGCCTTAAACTGGGACCGCCCTACGGATACCTATCTGGAAGTAATTAACGATTCCACTATTAAGGGGTATCGCATGTCCACGGGTTGGGCCAAGGACCAGCGTCTGTATTTCCAAATGGATTTTTCCAAGCCTTTTGAAGGCTATTCCGTGTATGAGGATAGCACCAAGGTCGCTTCCCCGGTGCAAGGGGCCAGCACAAAAATAGCCTTGCATTACCATATGGAAGAGGGAGAACAATTGGTGCTAAAGACGGGACTTTCCACGGCGGGCTTCCATGGATCCCAAATGGCGATTGAGCGGGAAGCCAAAGACTTCGATTTCGATACCTATAGGAATAAGGCGCTTTCCACTTGGGAAAAGGAACTTCGCAAAATTCAGGTGCGCTCCAAGGACAAGGACAAAAAGGGGGTTTTCTATACCATGATGTATCAATCCATGTTGGCGCCCACCTTATTGAGCGACATTGACGGCCGGTATAAAGGAGCCCATGATACCATTGGCCACGCACAAGGATTTCATCGTTATGACACCTTTTCCCTTTGGGATACCTTTAGGGCGGCGCACCCCCTGTACACCATTATTCAACCGGAAAGAGTGCCGGATATGATACAATCCCTATTGGCCCATTACAAAGAGACCGGGACTCTTCCCGTATGGTCCATGCAGGGCAATGAGACGAATATGATGATCGGGTACCACGCCGTTCCTGTAATCGTGGATGCTTATTTTAAGGGTTTTGATTTTGATGTGGATCTGGCCTTTGAAGCCTGCAAGTCAAGTGCCATGGTATCGGAAAGACAAATTGATGTGTACAAGGAACGGGGTTTTATCCCAGTGGACGAACATCATGAGAATTGGTCGGTTTCCAAGACCATGGAATACGCCTATGACGATTGGTGTATTGCCATGTTCGCCAAGGCCTTGGGCAAGGAGGCGGATTATGCCTACTTCCTGTCGCGTTCGGAAAATTGGAAGAATTTGTACAACGACAAAAGCACCTGGCTGCAGCCCAAGGATGTCTCCGGTAAATTTGTGGAGCCCTTTGTGCCCAAGGAGTATTCCCCGTATTTCTGTGAAAGCAACGCTTGGCAGTATTACTGGTTTGTCCCCCATGACATAGAGGGACTTATCAAAAAAACCGGCGGCAAGGAACGGTTCGCGCAAAAGCTGGATTCCATGTTTACCTATGCCCCTTCCGAGGATGACGAATTGCCTATTTTCAGTACAGGTATGATAGGGCAGTATGCCCATGGCAACGAACCCAGCCATCACGTGGCCTACTTGTATAATTATTTGGACAGGCCCTCCCGTGCCCAGGAACTGGTCCAGCGCATTCTTGGGGAACAATACCGAAATGCCCCCAATGGCCACTGCGGGAATGAGGATTGCGGACAAATGTCCTCTTGGTATATTCTTAGTGCCCTGGGTTTTTATCCCGTGAATCCTGCCCAAGGGGTGTACCATTTTGGAGTGCCCTTGTTTGAAGCGGCGGTGGTAGATGTCGGTATGGGCAAAAACATGACCATTGCGGTGGAGAACTTTGGGCAGGGCCCCTATGTTAAAAAGGTATCCTTAAATGGAAAAGAACTCCATAGGGGTTATATTACCCATAAGGAATTGGTTTCTGGAGGTACTTTGGTCTTTACCATGACCCAGGATGTGCAATTGGCTGACAATAAGGGGCTACGGACGCCAGAAGTGAATAAAATATATTGAGATGAAGGATAGAAAAAAGTATCGGGTCGAGGCAATAATTGGGATTTTTATGGGACTATTCATGGTTTTTTCGTGTACCGAAGCCCAAAAGGAATCGGCTTCCGTGGAAAAATCCATAGGGCAAAGGGCTTTATTGGGATATGTGAACCCCCTTATGGGTACGGATTCCGACTTTAGCCTTTCCAGTGGAAATACCTATCCGGCAATAGCCATGCCCTGGGGGATGAATTTTTGGACCCCGATGACGGCCAAAATGGGCGATGGATGGACTTACGGTTATGACGACCGTACGATTAGGGGTATCAAACAAACCCATCAGCCCAGTCCTTGGATCAACGATTATGCGGCTTTTTCCCTAATGGCCGTAACTGGGGAACTCAAATACAAGGAGGACGAGAGGGTTTCCCATTTTTCGCATAAGGCGGAAACGGTGAAACCGGATTATTACAGTGTATATCTGGCGGATTATGATGTGGTCGCCGAAGTCACCCCAACGGAGCGGGCCGCCCAATTCCGGTTTACCTTTCCCAAAACGGATGAGGCGTACCTTATGGTGGATGCCTTTAACAAAGGTTCCATGGTACAGGTATTTCCGGGGCAAAGAAGGATTACCGGGTATTGCAGGAACAACAGCGGGGGCGTGCCCCAAAACTTCCATAATTACTTTATAATCGAGTTCGATACGGATTTTGAGATGGTCCATACCTGGGAGGACAATTGGAAGTTAAGGCCTAATACTACCGAGGCCAAGGGGGATCACGTGGGTGCCATTCTTCAATTTAAGACGAAAAGGGGCCAAAAAGTCCATGCCAAGGTAGCCTCGTCCTTTATAAGTCCGGATCAGGCCCAGCGCAATCTTCAACGGGAAATAGGCACGGATACCTTTGATCAAACACGGGAAAAGGCGGTATTGGCCTGGGAAAAGGAACTCAATCGAATTCAGGTGAATACGGCGAACATAGACCATCTTCGCACCTTTTATTCCTGTCTCTACCGCGTGCTGCTCTTCCCCAGGAAGTTCTATGAATTGGACAAGAACAATGAGGTGGTGCACTACAGCCCCTACAATGGCAAGGTGGAGAAGGGATATATGTTTACGGATAATGGCTTTTGGGATACCTTCCGGGCGGTTTTTCCCTTTTTTAATATGATGTATCCCGATCTTAACGAACAGATTATGGAAGGTTTGGCCAACACCTACAAGGAATCGGGTTGGTTGCCGGAATGGGCCAGTCCGGGACATAGGGAC
>JBCCZF010000200.1:0-5835 GCA_039188035.1 Bacteroidota bacterium
GATACGTAAAAGGAACCTTCTTGCACCAACACGTATTCCGGCTGCGGAATAAGGGATAGCTCTTTTTTTTGACTGATTCCAAAAGTTGAAAAAAGAACAACTATCCATAAAACCTTGATATTCTTCATTATACGATATCTTTCTCAGTTACTTCGGTTGACCCTTTTCCCGGGTTGGTGTTTCCCAACGCTTTGTACAATCTATCGTCATTATCCTTGTATCTCAAGGTAAAAGGGGTAGTGATACCTGAGTCTTCCGTTTTTTTCTAAATAGAGTTTGGGCATAATGCGTACCATCCCCTTTTCCAAGTGTACCCCATGAATCTTCAAATGGGACTGCCCTTTTCCTTCAAAGGACAAGGTTTCGGTAGTACTGCCCAAAACCAATTCCAACTTCCCATCGGTCTTTAGATTACGATCCAGATGGACAACAAAATCGAACGTTTTCGATTCGTGGACTTCCACGTCCCAATACATCAGTTTCCTTTTATGACTTTTTCGTTCCAGAAAGTGGGCATCGTTCTGATTTAACATTACGGGCCGCTCAAAAGAGGTGCCAATAATGGGCATGGGCGAACTCAAGATATGGTCTGAAGCTTCCATTGTATTGAACCATTGATCCATTTTATCCCTTAGGTAGGCCACGGTTTCGGGTTTATCCGTAGCAAGATCGTGTTGTTCAAAAGGGTCCTTGCGCAAATCAAACAATGCAAACTTGTCCTTTCCTGCACTATCCTTCCCCATACCCACTAGTTTCCAATCCCTTTCCCTAGTAGATACATTGCGATACCGTACTGGGGCGGTTCTGCTCCAATATCGGTTGATCGTGCGCTCGGAAAAAGGAACCTCTTCTTTGGTCAATAAAGGCATTAGACTTCTGCCCTCCAGTTTTACGTCCTTAGGGATTTTGGCACCGGTCAACTGGGCCAGTGTAGGGAGAATATCATAATGGGCGGCGGGCGTTTCAATATCCCTGGGTTCCTTAAACCTTTTTGGGTAATGCCAAAAACTGGGGACGCGCACTCCTCCTTGGAAGACGGAACCTTTTCTTCCGCGCATGCCCGCGATGTATCTGGGATGCTCCGGGCCATTGTCCGTCATAAAGATGACCAAGGTATCGTCTTCAAGACCTAGGCTTTTCAACTTCTTGAAAAGTTTTCCCAGGTTATCGTCTATATTGGTAACCATACCGTATACCTTCCGTGCATTTTCCTTGCTATGCCGAGATACTTTGGGATAAGGCGGCCCTTGATCCACCAAACCGGCATCGGGATCTATGTTCCTATAGATATTATAATATTCCTGGGGAAGTTGCAATGGGCCATGAGGGGCATTATACGATAGGTATAGAAAGAAAGGATTTTCCTTGTTCCCTTCCACAAAATCCATGGCGGCTTCCGTAAATACATCGGTACAGTACCCTGTGGTCTGTACCTGAACCCCGTTTTTCCAGAGAATGGGATCAAAATAGCTGCTATCCCTCTTTAGCGTATTGGGCCAATCCCCGTATTGTCCAATTCCACCGGATAAATGATTCAATGTATATTCAAAACCTTGATCCTGGGGCCGCATGGGATAATTATCCCCCAGGTGCCATTTACCGATCATTCCGGTGGTATAGTGGGCCGATCGTAATATTTCGGCAAGGGTATATTCCTCTGTGGCCATCATTGCCCCGCCCCTATTGGTATCATGAACACCGGCATCCATACTATATTTGCCCGTCATTAGGGCCGCCCGGGTGGGGGCACAGACCGGACTTACTAAAAATGCATTAAAACGAACGCTGTGCATGGCCAGGCTATCCAAGGTGGGTGTCCTAATATTCGGGTTGCCATAATAGCCCAAATCGCCAAAACCTTGATCATCGGTGATGATCAAAATAATATTTGGTCTCTTTTGATATTCAGGCTTGTCCGCCTGGGAGCAACTTGCCAAAAGTAGCAACGCAAGGCCCCAGAACCCATATTTTATATGGATCGATATCTCCATAACCTCATTCTTTACGTTCCCATAGGGTGGGGAAATCTCCTGGCGGGATACCAAGAAGCCTTTTCTTTAACTGTTTATCAAATCGTTTTCTATCCCCATCAAGAGAGTCCGAAAAACCGGGTGTACCCTTAGGTGACCCAGTAATTAAGAAGTTTAAATCACTTCTAAATGAAAAAGGGAGGTATTCCCTCCCTTCTCCAAAAAAACTAACATAAACTAACAACTCTAAAGTGTTTAAACTAGATCTACCAACCTGGATTTTGCTCCAAGTTCGGATTGAGGTCTATCTCATTTATTGGAATACCTATCAGATAGGCCCTGTCCGGATCAAAGTTATAGGGCCCATCGTTTTGAAAGGGATCCAAATAATCATCCGCATCCAAAAATACCTCGGACAGTTCAGAAGTGGAATCCACGATACCATCAAAGTAGAAGGCCCCTTTTGGGGTGCGCCCGTTAAACAGTTCATGGGCCCTCCATCGCATCAGATCGTCCAATCGAAGGCCTTCGGCCATCAGTTCTACCGAACGTTCCCTACGTATTTCATACAAAATATCGGATAAGGTATACCCGTAATTGGGCCAATCCGGATCTACGGTTATCGCTCCCAGGGTTATTCCGGGCATACCCACTCTGGAGCGTAAAAGGTTAACGGATATATCCAAATCGGCCTGGGAGAGGGTACCTAGTTCCGCTTTGGCCTCGGCGTAAATCAACAGGGCCTCCGCATAGCGCATTATAATTCTAGAGGTATTTCTGGTAAATAGACCCGTGTCCCCATCTATGTTTACATCCCTATACTTTTGGGACTCATAACCTGTTATGGCCGCATTGTTCCCCGTAATAATAGGGGCTTCATAAGCGGTTGTGGTTCCATCCGGGTCTACTCTTTGGATATCTCCAGGTACCATAATGGTTGCCGCAAGCCTAGGGTCCCTATTGCTTTCTATGGTGGCCAGATCCTGGTCGCCCACGTATAAGGGGCTTACGGATATGGGATCACCGTCCGTACAGAGATAACTGCGAATGGCAAACCGGGTATACCCACTTCGGTTGGGCCATCCGATCTGAAGGTCGTTCCCGGTGGAGTTGCCCAAGTTAAAGTCATACTCCCGGGCGAGAAGAATTTCGCTGTTTCCCGTTATCCCGGACTGGTTGAACAAGGAACCGTAATCCCCATGGAGCGAGAACAGATCACTGTCCATGACCGCTCTTGCGGCATCTGCGGCAATTTGCAGGTAGGTGGAACCATCCGAGCCTTCCACGCCAAAAACGGTACCGTTATGGTATCTTTCCCAGGTGCCCTCGTAAAGGGCCACTCTGGCCTTGAAAAACTGCACCGCCTCCACACTTAATCGGGATATGGGGGCTTCCGTAAAGGATTTCATGAGGCCAATGGCCGTATCCAGATCGGAAAGCATAAAATCCACGACCTCATTCCTGGGATCCCTTGGGGCAAAAAGGAAATCTTCATCAAGATTTGATATTTCCTGGTCTATTATAGGAAGATCCCCGTAACGCTTTAAAAGATCAAAGTAATAATAGGCCCTAAAAAAGTACCCCTCACCAATAAAATGGTTTATATCGGCCTCATTGCCTTCGGCACGGCCCACACGTTCCAAATAATAGTTCACCTCGCGTATTTCGTCCCATCGGGCCCATTCCTGATCATTAGCGGCCGTTGGGGTTTCATACACACCCAACAATCTATTGGAAACCGATTCGCCCAGAACCATATCGGAATTGTTATCCGGCAGCCCCGAAAAACCGTTCCCCACACCGGCCCAACGCCGTAAGGGCAGGTCATTATAAAACTTATTTACGGCGGTCTGCAGATCCGCGGGCGTTTGAAAGAATTCAGCTTCGTCAATAAGCTCAATAGGGGGTCTTTCCAAAAAATCTTCGCAGGATACAATCAAAAATGCGAAGCACAAAATTTTTATACTAGTTCTCATAATTCAATTTTTTCTTTAAAATGATAGGTTTATGCCCGTTGAAATAATCCTTGACAAAGGATAGGACTGTGCGTTACCGAAACCGGAGGGTATGGTCTCGGGGTCATAAAACAACAAATCAGATTTGAAAAAGAGATTTTCGCCTGTAGCATAAATTCTAAAGTTCCTTATGCCAAATTTTTCCAAGTACCTATTGGGGATGGTGTATCCCAGTTGCACACTTTTTAATCGGATATAGGAGGCATCCTGTACATAACGGTCCACCGCAAAGTTGTAGTTCCTTCTATTGTTGCCCGGATTTGCCGCATAGGGTTTTGGAAAATAGGCGTCCGTGTTAGGCCCCAAAGGGCTGGTGGTATCCTCCGGTCGGTAATAATCCAAATGCTCCTCAAAGACCATGGCATGGAACGGCCCTTGTGCCGGCCCCCGAAAACGTTGGTGGGTAGAGGCCACAAAATCCCTTTTTCCCACACCTTGTACAAATACGTTAAAATCAAAGGCTTTCCAATTACCTCCCAAGGTTACACTGTACTGATATCTTGGGGTTTCATTGGCAATTACGCTAAAGTCCCCGGAATCTCCCAGAGTATTGGTTCCTCGGTCAATGACCCCGTCCCCATTAAGATCGGCGTACTTGGTATCGCCAATGGTAAAGTTGCCTGCCACAAAGGATTGATCAAGACGATTATCTACCTCCTCCTGTGTCTGGAACCACCCGTCCCAGGTAAGCCCCCAGACATCGCCGATATCTTGGCCGGCAAAAGGCTGGTTCAGAAGATTGGTCTCATTGGGATACTCTACCCAGGTTCTTTTAAAATCGGAAAGCACCCCTCTTACGAAATAGCTAAAGTCGCTACCAATGTTCTGTCTCCACGAGAGCTCAAACTCCCATCCCTCCACACGGGCAACCCCAATATTGGTAAGAGGGGCAGTATCTCCCAATACAGCGGGCAGATCGGCCCCTTGGGCCTGTACGCCTTCCGTATCTGTCCGGTACCAATCAAAAACAAGGCCCAGTTTATTGTCAAGTGCATTGATATCCAGGCCAAAATCCAAGGTCTTTATGGTTTCCCAGGTCAAACTCTCACTTTCCAGGCCGGGCAAATCGGCAAAAAGCTGTTGGCCTCCGTTAAAAAGATATGCGGTGCCCGGGGAGTTTACGTTAATAAGGGATAAAAACTGATTCGCCGCCACGTTTTGGCTCCCCAAGGTTCCCTGCGACCCCCTCAACTTAAACGTACTGATGCTCTTAAAAGGCCAAAACTCCTCCCTGGCGATGTTATACCCGGCAGAGTAGGAAGGAAACCTGGCCCATCTCCTTCCGGGTTCAAATCGGGAGGATCCATCGGCACGATAGCTGATTTCAAAGAGGTATTTTTCCTTGTAGTTGTATCGCAACCTCCCAAAGAGGCTTTGGGTGGCCCAGTGGCTGAGTCCCTCGGATACTATCTGATCATCGTCCAGGGATGAGGTCAGGGAAATTACATTATCCGTGATCAAGAAGTCGGTACGGGCCCCTAACGATTGAAACTCATTAACCTCACTTTGATACCCCACCAGGGCATTGAAATTGTGACCGCGCCAAGTTTTCGTATAATCCGCAAATAAATTGGGGGAAAAATATTCATTGGTGATCAGGGAGGGTGCATAAACGGTCTGCTCCTGATTTCTCACAAAGGCCACGGATTGGTCCGGGTTCAAGAAAGAGGTGGTAAGCAAGGTAACGGATTCTTGGTTATCATTTCTTCTGTAGTTCAGCTGTAGGTTCACCTTTAAATCCTTTATCGGCTCAATGATAGCCCTTGGCGAGAGTACTATTTGGTTCGTTTCCGTTTTGTACCGCTCATTAGCCCATCTGGGATAAAACGCCTGTATTAGGGGTTCGCCAA
>JBCCZF010000201.1:0-5806 GCA_039188035.1 Bacteroidota bacterium
CCTTGGCCTACGGAAAGGGCCTCCTTGGCCGTTGAAAGGGAATTTGGCAAGCTTGGGGTTGAAATAGGTGGGGTCTGGGCCGGAAACCCCTTGAACGGCATTACGTTTCAGGACATACGGGGTACCCCGGGCAACTATATCGTCTATGAAGATAGGATCCAATCCAGCGACAACTGGGGCGGAAAGTTAAAAGTAACCTATGAGGGCGGCAGATTTAATTGGTACGGACAAACAGCAGCCATGGGACTTGTGGCCAATGGGGGTGCCGACCAGACACTGACCTTCACCGGTTGGAAATTAAGGGATACCGGAAGTGGGAACCAAGTAAACGTCCTATCCGGATTCACCTATACCCTTGGAAACTTTCAGATCGCACCTAACTTCCTATGGCAAAAACCTTTGGTCGAAGCCATTCCCCAAGATGTTCAAGGGCCAGGACGCTTACGGAATATTATAGACGATCCTTTTGCCGTTCGGGCCAACCGAGAGACAACTGCCGGTGAAATCCTACTTACGTACGATCCCACGCCCGGAACCTGGATGTACGAGTGGGACAATGATCGTTCAGAAGACGCCAAGTTCGCCATGAACCTGGGTTTTGTGTACCGACATTTACCCACCACTATGGATGCGCACATCGGTTTCCAGGCAAATAGGACGTTCTTCGCCTTTCCCACCTCGGCACCTGCAGCCGATTTATGGGAAGTACATTCCCGAATGGTCTCTAAACTGGGCCCGGAACTGGGGATCATTGGTAATTTCTATTACGGTAACGGGCAAGGCAATGGCGACTCGGATCGACTGATCAAACGGTTTGGAGGGGATGTGAGAATGCTATATAAAAACTTCAAACTGCGTTATGAGCAAAAAATAAACGATTGGGGACCCTATGATTACCACCGGGACTTTAACCTCACCTTTCCCATCCAGCTCATGTTAGATATCTCCACGACCCTGGGCAAACCGGATTGGTTTATCCTGCCCAGCACCCAAGTGGGAATCCGCGGTATATGGCGCTCCTTAAATGAGTTCTCACCACGGTATCTGCCCAATCAGGCACCCAAGGGTTTCAACATGGATCCAATACTAAGTCCCGTCGGATTTGATGACGGAAGCGAATGGGAAATCATGACGTACATACATATCAATATTGGGAAATAAAAAAATTGAAAATGAAAGTTCACAAAAATATCAAAGTACAATTTATACTTCCCTTAAGTCTGGGAGTAATGGCCTTTCTAAGCTGCGAACGGGAATTTTCGGATGACGTGGAATTCGCCAGTTTTCCTTCCAACGCAGATGTCTTTTTGGATGACCCCGTGGGGCTTACGGATGAGTTTTTTGAATCATTTGACCCTTTGGAAGGCTACAACACCGAGGCTTTTGATAGGACTACGGATGTTTTCTATGACGGCACCGCTTCCATCAGAATAGATGTCCCTGCCGATGATAATCCGGACGGGTTTCAAGTTGGGGGAATTTTTAGGGATAGGGGAGCTGGTAGAAATTTAACCCCATACGATGCCTTAACGTTTTGGTTACGGGGTTCCACCACCGCTACCATTGCGGAATTTGGGTTTGGAACCGATTTTGATACCGCGGATCCTTTCGCTGTTAAATTAACCAACGTAAGGTTAACAACGGACTGGAAAAAGATCATTATCCCAATTCCTGATCCTTCCAAATTGGTTCAGGAAAGAGGTCTATTCTCCTTTATTGCCGGTTCTTTAAGTACGGGTGGTGCCGGTTACACCTTTTGGATCGATGAAATCAAATTTGAAAATTTGGGCACCATTGGTCAGCCAAGGCCCGCTATTCTAAACGGTGTTACCCTAGATCAAGAAGGGTTTTTGGATGCCCCCGTTACCTTGAGCGGTCTAACGGAGACCTTTAACCTAGGTTCCGGGGATAATGTTACGGTATTGGCAGCCCCCTCCTATTACGACTTCACTTCCTCCAATCCATCGGTCGCCAGTGTAAACGAGTTGGGGGTTGTGTCCGTATTTGGTATTGGTGAGACCTCCATTACGGCCACCTTGGCCAATGTGGCCGCGGCAGGGGCATTGAACCTGAATGTAATGGGGGCCTTTGACTTTCCGCCTACGCCTCCTGCCCGGAATCCGGAAGATGTTATATCGGTTTTCAGCGATGCCTATACCAATATCAATATAGACTTCTTTAATGGCTTCTTTGGAGGTTCAACCACTTTAGGGGGCTTGGTAGCAGTGGGTGACGAAAATGTAATACGCTATACGGATTTGAACTTTGTCACCATCGAATTCGCCAACCCAACCGCAGATGCCTCCCAAATGACCCATATTCATGTTGATGTTAAGGTAGATGAAACCCTTAGCCCAGGGGATGCATTGGTCATTGAACTGGGGGATTTTGGCGCAAATGGCGTATTTAATGGTCTTAACACTGACGATTCCGTGGGTGGTGCCCCTCCATTGACCAATGAACTCCGCAGCGGCGAGTGGGTAGGTATCGATATTCCCTTGACCAGCTTCACCAACGGTACGGGAGGCGGATTTACGGGCCTTATGGGCACCAGCAACCTTTCACAGGTGAGTTTCGTATCCGGTACCATATCCGATATCTCAGTGGACAACATTTATTTCTATCGGCAATAAAAAAATTGGAAAATGATCAGAAGAACAAACTTTAGGTACTGGAGAGCAGCGGCATACCATATGCTCGCAACGGCATTCATTTTCGGTTTTTGGAGCTGCGAAACCGACGACACCCAAACGGTGGCCACCTTTGAAAATTTAATCTGGGAAGACAATTTTGATGTGGATGGCGCTCCGGATTCCAGCCGATGGACTTTTGATATCGGCGATGGCACGGCAGCAGGTATCCCGGGCTGGGGCAACAACGAATTGCAGTACTATACGGATAACCCCGAAAATGTTACCGTACAGAACGGCTTCCTGTTGATTACCGCACGGCAGGAGAATCTTAATGGTAAGGAGTACACCTCCGCCCGATTAAAGACGGAAGGTATTTTTGAACAGCAGTATGGGCGTTTTGAAGCGCGTATCCGAGTACCATTTGGTCAAGGGTATTGGCCCGGGTTTTGGTTATTGGGTAACGATTGTGATGAAAATACATGGCCCGCCTGTGGGGAAATCGATATCATGGAATATGTGGGCGATGAACCCACAGTGGTATTTGGCAGTGTCCACGGCCCCGGGTATTCTGGGGGCAATTCCATAAGCAAGGAATATGAATTGACCAGTTCCCGCTTCGATACGGAATTCCACATCTTTGGTGTAGAGTGGGCCCCGGATTATATCAATTATTATGTAGACGGCGCCCTGTACCAGCAGATCAACCGCGAAACGATAGACGAGGAAACCGATGGCGCAGGTGAATGGGTCTTTGATCATCCCTTTTACATCATTGTCAATCTGGCCGTAGGGGGCAATCTGCCCGGCCCTCCCGATGATGAGACTATTTTTCCCCAGACCATGCTCGTAGACTACGTACGTGTATATCAGCAATAACTTGATTAACAAAACAAATAGTATTCCCATGAAAAAGATTGTTCAAGGATTAAAAATTCTTTCGGTTTTCCTACTAACATTTACATATGTAGGTTGTGAAGATGACGACGATGCCCAGCTACCCAGTCTGGAGGCCGGTTTTACCTTTACCCAAGATCAGGATACGGGCGTGGTAACCTTTTTGAATACCTCCACCAATGCGGATAGCTATTCATGGAACTTTGGGGATGATACCAGTTCCACGGAAATCAACCCCACAAAAATCTACGCGGCTAATGGCACATTTACCGTGATGCTAACGGCCTCCAATGCGGCGGGGGCAAGTGATACCTTTCAGAGCGAGGTTACCATTAATATCCCAGAACCTCCTACCCCATTGGCATTGCCCATTACTTTTGACGGCTCCAATGTAGCCTATGATGCCATTGTTGGGGACAATATCGGGTTCTCCGTAGTAACCAACCCTGAAACGGGCAATGAAAACACCACCAACGTGGCACAAATGGTAGCCGGAGGCGGGCAATTCCAAAATGCACAGTTTCCCTTGGGCACTCCCGTGGACTTCAGCGGGGAGAACAAGAACATTCAACTGGAGCTGTTCTCGGCCACGGAAATCGCCGTTTTGGTGAAGTTTGAAGACGGAACGGATGGTGCGCGGGATGTGGAAGTATTGGCCACACATACGGGTTCCGGTTGGGAAACATTGAATTTTAACTTTGCCACCAATGCCGTAGCCAGTTTTATTCCGAATGATCCACAGAACGGCATGGCCATGGTGCCGGATGGGCAATATGGCAAACTCATTTTATTCGTTGGATTTGCCGAAGACCCTGCAGTTACCGGTACTTTCCTAGTGGATAACATTTCCCAGACCATGGGGGACAATGGCGGTGGAATGGCCACCGAACCCACAATGGTGGCCCCAATGCCTACCCAAGATGCCGCAAATGTGATTTCGGTGTTCAGCAACGCCTACACCGATTCCGATGGTACCAATTTCAGGGCATTTGGCAACGATGGCGGTGCCGAACTTTCTGAAATTCAAGTGGCCGGGGATGATGTCCTGCGCTATGCCAATACCAATTTTGTAGGGCTACAGAACGATACCGGTTTTAACCTTAGTGGTGCAACCAACTTCCATATGGATATTTGGGTGGCCGAGGATGCGTCGTTCAGGGCCGGACTTATCTCCTTTACAGATCCCGCAACAAGGGAGGATGTGGAGGTCAACCTCATGGGTGGTCAATGGAATACTATTGATGTAGCCCTTACCGCCTTGGTACCCTCGATCGGGGGTGAAGGAGCCTTACCGGACGACCCGACCATCAACCAGATTATTTTTGATGTTTTGGGTGATGGTGTGGAGGCAGATATCTTTGTGGACAATATATTTTTCTATTCTTCAGGCGGAGCAATGGCCACCGAACCCACTACAGCAGCGCCAACACCTACCCAAGATGCGGCAAACGTCGTTTCGGTTTTCAGTGATGCCTACACAGATGTAGCAGGAACGAACCCAAGGGCATTCGGAAACGACCCTAATGCTGTGTTCTCCGAAATACAGGTAGCAAGCAATGCTGTCTGGAGCTATGACAGCACCAACTTCGTGGGCACTCAAAATGATGCTGGTTTTGATCTAACGGGGTTAACCAATTTCAGTATGGATATTTGGGTGGCCGAAAACGTGGGTTTTAGGGCCGGTCTTATCTCCTTTACCGATCCGGCTACAAGGGAAGATGTAGAGGTTAACTTAAGCGGAGGACAGTGGAACAACATTGACGTAGCTATAACCGATTTAATAGCCTCGGCAGGTAGTGAGGGAGCATTGCCCGACAATCCCACAATCAACCAAATCATCTTTGACGTACTGGGCGATGGTGTGGAAGCCAACATTTTTGTGGACAATATTTATTTCTATAACGCCAATACTGGAGGTGGAGGTTCCGCAAACGCTGTTTACGAAGAAGATTTTAGCACGGACACCTCTGCGAATTGGACACCACTAGCGGATGCCGTAGGAAAAGCAGCTGAGGTAAATGTGAACTATTTGGCTGACGATGGAGAAACCAATGGAGGATTGGAATTTGTTTTGGCAGATGCTACCGGGGGTGCCTTTATTCACAGACTGCAAGTTGATGGTATTGACTTTTCCGGGGTATCGGAGGCCGAATTTAAATTTAGCCTCAGATTATCGGAATCGCTCGTAAATACCGCGATCCAGTCACAGCTTCAAGTACTGGGAACCACCAATGTGGACATTTCGGAGAACAATTTAGAGACTAAGGGACTGAATGATA
>JBCCZF010000202.1:0-5789 GCA_039188035.1 Bacteroidota bacterium
CAGATTGGTAAGGTTAAGCTTGGTCCTGGGTTGGGCCAAGGTTAAAAAAGCCTCTTCCTGACCGTCAAAAAAAGATCCCGTAAGTCCTGCATTGGCGATGCGCGTGGGTACAAAAAGATCGGTCACCTCTGTTTCGTTAAAGGTAGCGGCAAAATCATTTTTTAGGGATACCTCACCAAAAATGGCCTTATGGGATACCACAAGGTCCAGCCCCATGGTACGCGTATCTATGGCATTGACAAAGAACCTTGCATTGTTGGCCCCGGCGGCCTCAAAAATAGCGGCAAGCTCTGGATCTCCACCACTATCAAAACTGCCACTATATACAATACGGTCATCAATATCGATTAAAAAGCCGTCCACGGTAACCGTAAAATCCCCAAACCTTCCCGTTAATCCAAGACTATAGCTATTAGAGGTTTCCTCCCGAAGCTTATCGATCCCGATAAGGGCGGCGGCCCTACTGTCATTGGTAAAGGTTCCCTGTTCAAAAGGCAGGTTATCCACAAAGACCGTACTGGTTCGGCTAAAGAACTGCTGATGTAGCGATGGGGCCCTAAAGCCAGTACTATGGGCACCTCGAATGGCTAGGTTTTCCAAGATATCGTACCGTGTGGCCAACTTGTAGTTGAAGGTACTCCCAAAGTCGGAGTAATTCTCATAACGTCCGGCAAGGCTAAACAACCATTGTTCGGTAAAATCGGCCTCAAAATCCGCATATAAGGAAATGTTGTTCCTAAAATTTTCCGTGGCGTTCCCAGGGTCATAGCCTCTAAACACTTGGGCCCCGCCCCCAAGAACGGCCCCTGTAAAATTGTTGCGCACCAACAGTTCAGGGGGCGTAACGCTATTTACCGGATTTCCGTTAATGTCATACGAGGTATATGAGGCTTCTTCCCCTGCTATAATTTCATAACGTTCCACCTTGTACTCTGCGCCAAAGGCAGCGCTCAATCCTTGGAAGATATCCTCATAAAACCGATTGAAGTCCAAATTGGTCGTATTCTGGCTAAAACTAAGTTCGCCTGCATCAAAATTACGGGGCGTAGCTACTCCCAAGGTCCCATTACTGGAGTTCTCCACGGTAATTTCAAAAGTGTTTCGCCCATAGGTGTTCGAAAAATCCACATCCCATTCGTTCAGTTTACCACGGATGCCCATCGCTAGAGATTGATCAAGGATGTCCGTGGCGATATCCGGCAAAAATCCATTGGGGAAAGCAGGGGTATTGGCCCTTCCATCGGTTTGGGCCGGTCTTCTATAAAATCCGGATGCCAGGCCCTGGCGATAACTAAGTCCTCCAAAGCCATATATTTCCGTGGTTTCGTCCAAGGGAATGGACATATTGGCAAAAAACTTCCCTTCCCGCAATCTAGAGGTTCCCACCCGAAATCGGAAATCCTCCCGGGTTAGTCCCCTAGCGGCAAGTTCCGCTTCGTCGGCATCAAAGCCCAATAGGCCCCTAAAGGTTTCTATATCGGTCTCATTCCCGAAATCAAGGCCCGAAATCTGGTCCTTAACGGCTTGATCTAGATAGTCAATGTTTTGCGCCGCATTGGCATAGTCCTGTAAGGTCATATCGGCGACTACACCACCGGCCGCTGCAAATTCCCGTTCCGCACCATGGAACCCTTGGAAGATATCCCCGGCATAGTCTTTGTTTCGCAGGGCAGGTTCCCTGGTGGAAAGCGATCCCGTAAAATTAATATAGCCACGTTCCCCAATAGGCAGTCCATAATTGGCATCCAATTGAAACTTTTCACCGTCGCTTCCTCCCTCAAACTGGTTGCTATTTTCACTGAAATTGGCTCCCGTGGTAAGGGACATTTCCAGTTTTCCGGTCCCCTTTTTTAGTACAATATTGATGACCCCGGCAATCGCGTCGGATCCGTACTGGGCCGCAGCACCATCCCTAAGTACCTCTATGCGCTGTATGGCAAATGCAGGGATTGCGTTCATGTCCGTTCCCACACTACCGGCTCCTACGGTTCCGTTTACATTGATCAAGGCGGAGGTATGCCTTCTTTTTCCATTGATGAGCACCAAAACCTGATCTGGGCCCAATCCGCGCAAGGATGCGGGATCAATATGATCTGTACCATCGGATACGGTCTGGGATTGGGATGTAAAGGATGGCGCCACATAGTTTAATATTTGATTTACACTTACCTGGGGGCCTTGATTGGCAATTTCCGCTACATCGATGACATCTACAGGAACCGAAGTCTGCGTAGCCGTTCTATTGGGGTTCCTGGAGCCTACCACTACCACATTTTCCAAAAGGCCGGCCTCCTCTTCCATAACAATGTTAAGAACGGTCTGTCCATTTGCAGGTACTTCCACGGTCTTAAAACCAATATAGGATACTACAAGAACGGCATTCTCATCATCTGTTTCTATCGTAAAGTTTCCGTCAAAATCGGCTTGGGCCCCGGTGGTGGTTCCCTTTATAAGAATATTTGCCCCGGAAAGTGGATTCCCATCTTGATCTTTAATGGTTCCCGTAATCTCCCTTTGGACATCTTTACTTTCGCTTTCCATAGCTTCCGGCACTCCGGGCTTAAGTACTATTTGGTTGCCTCGAATGGCATAGCTAAGGCCCTCCTTTTTCATGAGCCTGTCCAAAACGGTGGTTAGGGGTTCGTCCAAGGCCTTTAAAGAGGTGGTTTTGCCGTCATCAATCTCGTTTACATTGTAAAAAAACTTGTATCCGGATTGCTGTTTTATCTCGTCCAAGATTACTTTAAGGGGAACATTTTCCAGTTGAAACTGTACCCTCTTCTGATCCGAATCCGATTTGGCCATGAGTTGGGATACCAAAAAGAATGCGAGTAAAAGACTTATTCCTTTTTTATCGCCTTCCCTTAGAAAGTGGAAAAACGCGAGTTGCTTGATTTTTTTCATAATGATTAGTGTTTAAATGTTCGTTTTATACAATAGGCACTTCGTTTGTTGGCACATGGGCCGGGTTGTTCTTATTCTTTTATCGTGATTATACCATTATTCCGTTCAAAGGTGAATGGAGTGCTTGAGGCAATGGTGGCCAATATGTTGTCTAGGGTATCATTGTCAAATTCCCCCACGAACCGCTCGGAATTAAGGCGTTCCACGGTATTTACTATGGTAACGTTGTGGGTACGTTCCAACTTGTCCAGAATTTGCCGAAAGGATAGGTGATCTATGATCAGCGTATTCCGCATCCAACTGGTGTATAAGCGCGCATCTACTTCCTTTACCTTAAAGGTACTATTGGCCTTGGCAAAGGCCGCCTGATGATCAGGGTCCAACAGCAGGTTTTCATTGGGCGAGGAATCTTCGTATACTTTTACGGCGCCCTCTACCAGTGTTGCCGTAATGGTATCTTCCCCTTCATAGGCCGATATGTTAAAACGGGTTCCCAATACCTTAACGTCCACATTTTCGGCATTTACCACAAAGGGTCTTTCGGCATCCTTGGCGACATCAAAAAACCCTTCGCCCGAAAGGAATACCGTCCTTTGGGCGGAGGGAACAAAAAAATGGGGGAACTTAAGACTAGATCCTGCATTTAACCATACTTTGGTGCCGTCGGAAAGGGTTAGATTAAAGGTTTGCCCAAAGGGAACGTAAATGGTATGAAGGGCAGAAAAGATTCTGGCCTCCGGGTCAACATCCCTAAAATCCAAGCTTTTTGGACTTCTCCTGGCTACAGTCCTTCCGTCTTTATTGGCCAATACCTTGTCGCCGTTGGTAGATAGGATTTGTTCCGTACCGTCCCCTAAGGTAATCCTAACCGACTCCCGTTCGGCATTGTGCTCAACATCCACCACAGGGGATACCGTATCCTGCCGGCTTAGGTAAAGATTGGCCGCATACCCAGATACGACCAAGCCAACGAATACTGCGGCATACCGCCATGCAATTCTCGAAAATGTACTTTTTTTGTTCTTTTGATCCACCGTCTCCAAAAATTGGCCCAATGCCTTTTGGCCGTCAAAAGGATGGGAAGTTGCGTTTCGTGAATGCTCCCGAATACGGTTTTTAAACGCTTCCCGGTTTTTGGTATCCTTGAGCACCCATTTCTTAAGTTGGTCGCGTTCCTTTTTGGATAGGGTCCTAATGAGAAACTTTTCGACTAAAACCGCTATATCTTGCATTTCGTTCACCTCTTTTTCCTTTAAGATGCACGCCATTTATAAAAACCCCTATTTTGTTGCATTTTTAATTTTTAGTAGATTAGCCTTTTCATTATTACGTTTTGTTCGTAAACGAACGCGGAGATTCCCCCCAAATCTCACCGCTCCGTAAAGGAGTATTCTTCCTATATCGCCCTCCGGTGGATTATGCTACCTTATAGTAAACCTGAAGTACCCGAGGTTTTGTGTTCCGGGTATTGTGAGGTTGTATTGGCAATAGTGAATAGCATTGTATGACGGAAGCAGCGTTGATAAAGGGTATTCGGAAGGGAGATACAAGGGCTTATGGGCACCTATTCACCCACTATTACGAGTGGTTGTGTAACTATATCCTAAAACTTAGTGGAAATCCGAGTATGTCGGAAGATGTGGTACAAGAGGTGATGTTGGCCCTTTGGGAAAAGAGGGCGCAACTCCGCATTACCGGATCGGTAAAGGGATATCTGTTTACCTGTTGCCGCAATCAGTTTTTGCAACAGGTACGCAAGGAGAAAAGGCGTATTGACCTCCTGGATAAAATACAGTGGGAGGTAATTTCAGCGGAATACCCTGAATATCAAGAGGAGTCCAAGCCACAAAGCCAATCCAGGCTTAAAGTGCTTTTGGAGAAGTTACCCCCAAAATGCAAGGAAATCTTTATTATGAACAAATTGGAGCGAAAAAAGTACCGGGAAATCGCCGAAGATTTGGATATTTCCGTAAAGACCGTAGAAAACCACATGTCCAAGGCCCTGCGTATTGTTAGGGATACTTCCGAACTTCGCTAGCTTTTTGGGAATCCTGAGACTATCGTATCATCCTACCATCCAATAAATTGATAATACGCTGGCCATAGGCCGCATTTTTTTCGGAATGGGTCACTTGTATAATGGTAACGCCTTCTTGGTTCAATTGTTTAAAAAGCTCCATGATGTCCTCTCCTTGTTTGGAGTTCAGGTTGCCCGTTGGTTCATCGGCAAGAATCAACTTGGGTTTGGAAATCAAGGCACGCGCCACCCCCACCAGCTGCTGTTGGCCTCCACTTAATTGCGTAGGAAACAAGTCTTTTTTTCCCACGATATTAAATCGGTCCAACATATCGGCCACTAAGGATTTCCGTTCGGAACCCTTTATTTTTTTGTACAACAACGGCATTTCCAGGTTTTCATATACCGTAAGCTCGTCGATCAAATGATAGGCTTGGAACACAAAACCAATGTACCGCTTGTAGAGGTCGGCGCGGTGTTTTTCCTTAAGTTGATGCACGGATTCGTCCAAAAAAGTGTATTCCCCTTCGTCAAAACCATCCAACATACCGATGACATTGAGTAGCGTGGATTTTCCAGACCCCGAGGGGCCCATTACGGAAATAAATTCCCCTTCCCCCACGGAAAGGTTAATATCCTTCAATAGAAAAATACGTTGGCCTCCAGAGTTGACCCATTTAAAAATGTTCTTTAATTCTAGTAGCATAGTTGTTTATTTTCTCGTTTTCGTGTATAATTAACATCTCTGAGGCCTCTGTGGTTCGCAGTTACCAAGCTCGGCACGGGCCTAAGCGGTATTCCCTTTATTTTCTGTAATCGTTTGCATCAACGTTCATAATATAGAAATTCAAGGAGCCATCGTCATCCA
>JBCCZF010000203.1:0-5784 GCA_039188035.1 Bacteroidota bacterium
AACCATTCGCTCCAATATCCGTTGCCATAGCCTTCCGTTCCATTACCCACGCGATACACATAGGTGGTACCCGGATCAAGGGCATCGATGACCGCCGAATGATAGGTAGCCTTCACCAAGGGTTCGTTTCTGTTCTGGTTTTGGAACTTTTGGGAAACGGCCTTGACCTGGCGCACATTACCCAATAAAAATTCCGGTCCATCCGTGGCCAAAGCTACTTCAACAACTCCGGTGCCAATCTGTTGATCCGTCCTCCAATTGACCGCAAAACTGTGTGCGGGATCTACGGTAAGATTAGCGATTATCCGATCCGGTGTATGGGAAGGAAAAATGAGTTTATGCTCGGACAAGTCCCTATGCTCCATGTAATGACTATGTGCATTACCATCGTGATAATGGACTTTCTCTTGTGCATTCATACTAAGGCTTACTACCCAGGACAAAGCCAAAAACCATAAATCCGCTGTTTTTTTCATTCTTACGATTATTTTTTTCAAAACTATTTTACCACCGTGCCAAAAACAACCCAATCATATCATATAATTGTTAATTGAAGCGTACGCAGCACCTACGAACGTTACATTGCCCGAACAACTACTCGGATTGTATCAACTCCAAATACCTTCCCATCCAGTAGGGCAATAACCAATATACGGGATCCCGTTCTTGATTGGGCCAACCGGCCACTGCATGATATGGGTTCCTATCCCAACGCATCGTTCTATATTCGCTGGGTGGTCTTAGCGGAACCTGAAGCACTTCCAAAATGGGTTCCCTTAGCACGGGCAAATCTTCCCTGGCGCCATTGTCCATGACCCAGTCCACAGGATCCATGGGGGCATCCTTCAAAAAGAAAACGGAAGCCTCAAGGCCCTCTGCCCCACCTCGTAACCAGTTGTATACAAAATTGAGCATGGGGCTATCTGCCTGCTTATATCGGTCGTACCAACCGTCCAAGTGCTCTACATAACGAGTCCTTGTCTTTTCATCCTCTTCTCCCATAATCAATGGTGTATAGACATACAAGGCCAAATAAATGTCGAAATAGGTCTCCCATGCCGGGTCGGGATCCAGCATTAAATCAATATTATCCAAATACCCCTCTTGCTCAATAAGATGTGTATAATGCTCTTGGTACTTGGAATCCCCGGTAATCATATAAGTAAACTTTAAAAAGGCCAATAACTCCAAGGAATTAATTCCCTTTTCCGGACGCCACTCCGGATCTCTATTAAGTAGATCCGGGGACCACACGCCCCATTTGGTGTGTTTGCCATCTACCCCGACCAAGTTATAGTTATTTGCAATCAACCTATCTATTATCTGCCGGTAGTGCCACGCCAACCGCTCTTTCTCATCGGCATCGGCCACCAAGGTATAGTAGCAGTAGTATCCAAAAAGGTGTCCGCACATTTCATCACTACTGGTATCCCCTTTCCATTTCCATTTGCCGTCCTGTGAAAGGTGCCAACGCTTTTCCACAGGTTTTTGCCTGGGGTTCTTCACGATTTCCGTCGCATATTCGCGTTGGGTATACGTACGGTTCATATCGTGCATTTTATCCCAATCCGCAGGGACAACGGTTCTGGCAAAGAAACCGGGGATTTGGGTGACCTCCCGTAATAGATATAGAAAATCGAAGGTTTTTTTGGCCCTGGCTTTGGCCTTTGGGTCTTGGGTCACGGCATATCTAAAGGATTCCATGGCCAGGTACATTGCGGTATAATACCCGTCGTTATCGGTATCACTGGCCCTTGAGGTAGTGGTATCACCAGGCACCTCCATCCATCGAAGTCCAACGGCACCGGGTTCCCTCACATAACGATCCAACAGTTTTTGATAGTAGAAATCGCCCTTATCCTGTAAGGTCATTTGAAACCTGTGGATAACACTTACCCCACCTTCTGTAGCTATCCAGGCATCGCCATCCGCATCAAAGGCGATGTCGTTTACCGTATTGTGCATCAACCAACGTTGGCTAAGTCGCACTGAATACTCAGAAGTCCCCGGTGTAAAACGGGATATGCCGTAATCCGTCCCTACCCACATTGTGCCATTGGGGGATCGACGAACGACATTTACCTGGCTATGCGGAAGTCCATCCTTGGGTCTTTTCGTGCCGACCATCCTTCCCTTGGCCCTAATGGAGACCCCTCCCAGGCCACCCACCCATAGCGTGTCCGGATGCGCATATGCCATACCGGTAAGATAGGCACTGATCAATTGTCCTTGGCCTTGGTTCAAGGTTACGCCCTCTGGGCCGCAATGAAAAAGCCCCACATCCGTACCGACCCAAAGGCCGCCTTTTTTATCGGTCAGCGCGGCACGTGTACTTCGCCCGGTTTTGTAGTTCTTTGTGGCCCAGCCCTCCGTCGTTTTGAGCCAAATACCCTTTGGGCCAAGGGCATACATCCCCTCTGTTGAATTCGCCAAGGCGCTTATTGGGGGTTGCGTTCCTTGCTGTAAAACCAACTTGCCTTGGTCATTGGTTCGGAATACCCCATTCCATAAGGCCGCCCAAACCCTACCTTCGGTATCCATTTCCAAGTCAAACGCAGGCCCCTGGTCCCTTTCCGGCAACATCGGCACCCAGGAGCGCAAGCCCTTGGGTTTCCGAAAGACGCCTCCCATAGTAGCAATCCAGACCGAACCGTCGTCCAGGGGCAATATCGCCTTGACCTCCTGAGCCCCTGCCTCCTTGCGATCTACCGGAAAAGCTTCTTGATATTCCTGGACAAAGGTTTTATCAATATAGGGAGCAGATAGCGCAAGCTCCTTTTTTTCCATTTGGATTTTGGACTTTTGACCCTCACAAGAGCCCAATACCAAAACAAGCATCACCAAACGGAGTTTTCGTATTGGCCCAAACGGTTCACATAACCTACATATTCCGAGCATAAACCAGTTCTTATTATTCTTTCCTTGAACCAAATAGCGCAAACAGAAGCGCCAGCAACAAAAGCCCAACGGTCGCGACCGCGCCAATGATAATGGGATCCAATTGGCATTGTAACCAAGAATATTCCGGTGATAATTCCCTAAAAAAGGTTCCCCAGACAATAATCAGGATACTAAAGATCACCGCGGTTATACCTTGGGCCCGTGTGACTTTCACATTAAAGAGCGCCAATAGGAACAAACCCAAGATCCCGCCCCCGAATATGCCCGAAATCTGCCACCAGATATCCAATGCACTTTTGGCATTTATAAGCAACAGGGCAAAGGCGATGCCTAGAACACCCCAGACAATGGTAATCAAACGAAGAAAGCCAATACTGCTTCTCTCGGAGGCATTGGGTTTAACGTATTTTTTAAAATAATCCAGATAAAGTACTGTAGCGGAGGAATTCAGAGCGGAATCTACCGTACTCATGGAGGCCGCGAGTATTGCTGCAATGATAAGCCCTTTGAGCCCAGTGGGCAGTTCCGTGGCAATGAAAAAAGGGAACACCTCATCGCCCTTGACAATGGAGGGATCTAATACATGCCCCGTTCCGGAATAAAAAGCGAACATGGCCGTACCGATATACAGGAAAATTGCGGTCAACGGCAAATAAATGAGCATGGCCACCCAAACCGATTTTTTGGCCTTTTTCTCCGTGGCCACCGCACTGTATTTTTGGGTATAGTTCTGATCCGCCATCAGGTTTCTAATGTTCTCGGTAATGCCGTAGATGATCATTACCCAAACAGTCCTACTGCTTAGGGAAAAGGAAGTATCCCCTAGGCTAAACTTATTTAAGTCGAAAGCTTTTTGAATCAGAAAATCGGGTTTGGCCCATACTTCGGCAGTTAGGATATAAGCACTGAAAAGGAGTCCCCCGATCATAATAACGGACTGCATCACATCCGTCCATATTACCGCTTCCATGCCTCCCATTAGGGTGTAAGCAATGGTCATAAGACCTATAATCAATATCAACGTTCTAATGTCCACATCCACAAAGGAGGTAAGCAAAAGCGAGGATAGATATAATATTACCGCCGTTCTGCCGATCATAAACAACACAAAGGACAGGGAGGCATATATCCGGCCCCAATCCCCTATTTTATCCTCCAGGTATTTGTAGACCGAAATAATCTTGTGCTTCCTGTAATGCGGTATTACATATTGGGTGACAAACCAGGCTACGGGAAGAGCGGTCAATGCAAAGATGAGCGGATGCCAATTATCGTCGAATGCTTTGCCTGGGACTGCAATATAGGAGATACTGCTCGTATATGCACTCATTACGGCAATTCCGGCCGCCCAGGCGGGGATACCCCTTCCCGCGACCATAAATTCGTCCGAGGTCTTGGTCTTCCTTAAAAAATAAACCCCCATCCCTATCATTACCAAACCGTAAATGACAAGAATAAGGGTATCCGCTAATTCAAGCTGGTAGTTCATCTATACTATGCCGTGCTTTCCAAAATTCTCCAAATGCCCCTTGATCTTTGCCCTATCCCCGGCATCAAATCTACGTAAAGGAAGTGCCATATGATCATCGCAAATGCCCATAAGGGAAAGTGCACATTTAATTCCCTTGGTAATCCTAGAAGCGTCATCCCCTACATTATAGATGGTATTGTAAAGGTGTGCCACCCATCCGCCAATTTCCACCACCTTGTTTTTGTCCCCAGATACCGAAGCATCATAGAGGTCTACGAACATTCGAGGTAAAAAATTGGCTCCCCCGGCTACGGCACCATGGCCCCCATTGGCAATAGTCTGGGACAAAAAGCCTTCCGTTCCCACAATTATGGCAAATTCCGGGGAATCTTTAAAGGTTTCCAGTAATTTGTACAAATACTGTAGATCCCCGGAACTGTCCTTAATGCCCAAGGCCCCTAATTCCTTTCCTATTTTTACTGTTTCCATGGAAAGGTTCATCTTGGTGCAACTGGGCATGTTATACAATAAAAAGGGTAAAGGTAGCTTAGGAACAAGTTCCTCCAAATAGGATACCATTTCCGTATTGCTAATGGGAAAATAATAAGGAGGGGCGATGACCAAGGCATCCGCTCCCGAAATCCTGGCATGTTCCGCCATTTCAATAGATCCCTCAAAGGAAGTGTCCGTAATCCCGACCAGGATGGGAACACGTCCATTGATAATACCGCAGGCCTTGGATATCAATTCTTTTCTCAGGGCATAGGTCAAACTCGGTGCCTCGCCATTGGTGCCCAATAAAAAAATACCGTGCACCCCTCCTGATATAAGATGCTCTATAAGTCCTTTAAGACTTTGATGATCCAAACTTTTATCTTCGGTCAAAGGCGTGACCATTGGAGGAATTATACCCCTTAAATTCAGTTGCATAGAAATACGGTTAGGAACTACAAAGTAAATTTAAATAGCCCCTACCCACCACCATTATTTTACACAAAAACTATATTATCTTAACCTATTCATTTAATAAAAATCCCTAATATTGATACGAAGAGTTAATATACTTAGATTATGGAATTTGTTTGTGAAAAAATTTTTGTTCCCAATAACCATTCTTTTATCTCTCGTAAATTACCGCTTTCCTCGAATGCGAGAATACACTCCCACAAGAATTTTGAATTGAATTATATCAATTCAGGGGTAGGCCGAAGAATAGTGGGGGATAACATTTCTGGATTTGAAAAAGGGGATCTGGTCCTCTTGGGTCCCAACCTTCCCCATTGCTGGGAGGTTTTGGACGCGGAAAACGGGGAGGAACCCACTTGTATCGTTACCCATTTTTCAGAAAATATCGTGGACTCCGATTTTTTTAAAATGCCCGAACTGGAACAAGTCGTTGCCCTGCTCAAACT